>JAHEHQ010000131.1 GCA_024644505.1 Gammaproteobacteria bacterium | reverse complement strand
TGTCGCGGTACACCCCCCGCCGGGCGCCCGAAACGGGATCCATCCCGCGCAGGAAGAGATAGAACACGGCACCGAAGTGCCGGTCATAATCGTAGTCGGGCAGTCTGTGCCTCAGATAACGGTGCAGCGCCAGCGTATAGAGCAGGTACTGCAGGAAATAGCCTTCCCGGGCCATCGCCCGGTCCATATGCTCCCCTTCGTAATCCTCTGCCCGCCCGCCGAGCCAGTTGGACTTGTAGTCGAGAATATAGAAACGCCCGCCGGTTTCGAAGATCAGGTCGATGAACCCCCGCATGTATCCCCGAATCCTGGAAAAGGAGAGTCGGCGAACGGCCTCCCCCACCCTGCTGCCGGACCCGAATCCGTGGGCCAGCAGCCGCCGCGACAGGCCCTCGGCGCTCACGGATGCCAGCGGGTAGTAGAAACCCAGTTCCACAAGCCGCTTGCGGGCCGACACGGTGTTCAGCCTGATGCCGCTTTGTGCTTCCAGTTCGGTGGCCAGCACCCGCCGGACCATATCGCTGACCACTTCGCACCATTTGGTATCGATCCCGTGACCGACGAGCTGTTCGCGAACCAGGCGGTAAAGGGTTTCAGGGTCCGCGCCCGTAAAATCCAGGCGTTCGAAAATCCCGTGCAGGCAGCTCCCCGCCCGGGTACCCCTGGGAAACCCGGCGATATTCTGCAGATCGGGATCAAAGGTCTGCCCTTCGGACTCCGATGCCGCATCGTGGTCCGGCATCTCGGCAGCGGTCCTGTGACTGGTCAGGGCGGAAAAACTGGTCACCCGATGGGTGCGGGTCAGGCTCCGGTCCCATACCCTGGCCTGGAGTGCCTCCGGGGGGATCGGTTCCCGACCGGGGGGCCGGTGCTGATTGTCGGGCAGTTCCGCCTCGGTGCATATCTCCACCCGGATACCGCCGGCCGCCGCTTCGGCAAGCTGTCCGACACGCGTCAACAGATCCTGCTCTCCCAGCTTCCTGAACGCCGGTTCCAGTCTCTCCAGGGCATCCCCGGCTTCCGGATCGGACGGTGGATGCAGCAGCCAGGCCAGTGCCGACCGGCCGGCGCCTTTGACGTTGCCCCAATAGAGATAACAGCGGTATTGGGCCCGGGTAACAGCCACGTAGAGCAGCCTGAGGTTCTCCGCCATCTCCTCTCGCCGTAGATAGACCTGGTCCTCTTCCCAACGCTCGGAGCCCAGTTCCAGGACCGGTTTGAATCCCTGCTCCGGGTCATGAAAACTGTAGGGCGTCCCCGCCGGCACCTTCCTCACCCCGGCATCCCAGGCGAAGGGACAGAAAACCACCGGGTACTGCAGTCCCTTGCTCTTGTGAATGGTGACAATCTGCACCAGTTCCCGGTCGCTCTCAAGGCGCAGCTGGAACTCCTCCTGCTCAGGCGCAGTGCCGAGGCGATGCCGGGACAGCCACTTGATCAGGCCCTCCATCCCGGGCCTGCCTTCCCTTTCCCGGCGGTGCAGGATTTCACCCAGATGCAGGAGATTGGTCAGCCGTCTTTCCCCGTCGGGATAGGCCAGCAGCCGGGCGGCCACGGACTCCCGGTCCATGAGCCTCCTGAACATGCCCATGAAACCGGTGTCCCGCCAGACCCCGTGATAGTGCCGGTACGCCTCCAGCAGCCCTCCCAGCCGTTCTTCGTCGCTCGACAGGGCCTCCAGATCGCTGCCGTCCAGACCCATCAGGCTGGTGGTCGATGCCGCCCGCACCAGGGATTCACGGGAAGGCTCGGCCACCGCCGACAACAACCTTTCCAACTCCACCGCCTCCCGGGTTTGGAACACGCTCAGCTGGGAATGCTGTACACCGTGGATACCCAACGCCAGCAGTGCCTCTTTGATGTGCGTGCCCTGGCGGTGGGTTCGCACCAACACTGCGATATCGCCGCCGGCGAGGGGCCTGTCCCCGATCCTGGCCTGCCCGGGCTGCAGCAGCCTGGCAATCTCTGCGGCCGCGGAGGCAACCGCCTGGTCCTGAGCCTGTTCCTTGTTCAGACCGCCCCCGAGAAAGCGGATACGCATCGCGCCGGACGCCCCGGACACCTCCTCAAAATCAGGGTGGGACCGGTCAGACGCCGATGTGGGCAGATAGGGGATCTGGGGAAAGAAGAAACTGTTGTGGCCGACCTCGAACAGTGCATTTATCCCTGCCAGAAGTTCCGGTGTCGAGCGCCAGTTGGTATCCAGGTTGAAACCCGCGGCGGCCTCTTTCCGGGCCCTCAGGTAGGAGAAGATATCCGCGCCGCGAAAACTGTAGATGGCCTGCTTCGGATCGCCCACGAGAAACACCGGAAGCCCGGTGTCTCCGTAGATGCGCCGGAAGATACTGTACTGTATGGGGTCCGTATCCTGAAACTCGTCTATCAGGGCGGCCGCATACTGACTGCGGATGGCCTGTGCCAGCGCACCGCCCCGCTCACCCGTCAATGCATCCTGGAGATTCAGCAGCAGATCGTCGTAGTACTGGAGCCGCAGCCTTGCCTTGCGTTTCCGCAGCTCGCTTTCGGCATACTGCAGGAGCCTTTCCTGCAGGGATACCGCAGATTGCCGGTACGCTTCCTCCCGTTGGGTATGCAGGGTCAGCAGCCGCTCGCAGGCCCGGAAGAAGGGGTGCTCCGGAGCCACTGCCTGTTTCTTCAGGGCTTGTTCCAGGGCGGTGGGGGTGAACTTGCGGAATTCATCGAACCAGTCCCCCGGCGGGTCTGCGAGAAGCTGATCCATCCGCTGCAGCCAGCCGGCAACGGATGCAGGGCGGTATCTGTTCCTGTTGAGCCCCGGGTGCTGCAGCAACAAATCCCCAACCTGCGGGGCGCTCTCCTCCCACAGCCGACGCACCTCCAGGTAGCACGCCCCGCAGGCCGCCTCCAGCGCTTCCAGCTCTTCCGGCTCCGCGCAGGCGCGAACCTGCAGATAGGGCTTGCCCAGTTTGCCGGCCAGCCGCTGTGCAAGCAGATCCGGGGTTATGCCTGCATCGGCCAGATATCCGGCAAGACCGGGGGATGAATCCTGAATATGCAGACGCCAGAAATCATCCACGACCTGCTGCAGCAGTTCCCCCTGGTCGGTCACCATCTCGGTATCGAACGGCATGCCGCTTTCGAAGGCGCCGTCCGCCAGCACCCGCTGGCAGAATCCATGGATGGTGAAAACAGCCGCCCGGTCAAACCCGAGTATGGCAAGGGTCAACCGCCGCACCGCCAGGACCCGGTCATCGCAGCGCTGCAGCAGCCCCTGGGCCAGGGGATCGTCATCCGCGCCGCCCTCCATGGCCGAGAGCACCTCGACCAGGCGTCTGCGGATGCGATCCCGCAGTTCCGCCGTGGCCGCCCTGGTGTAGGTGACGACCAGGATCTGCTCCACCGGCAGGCCCTTTTCCACGACCAGGCGTATGAAAAGACCCGTGATGGTAAAGGTCTTTCCGGTACCCGCACTGGCCTCGATCAGGTTCAGATCCTGAAGCGGGGCGTGCAAGAGATCCAGGGGTTCCATCTCAGGTCCGCTCCATAACCTCGAGCAGGGGCCCGAAGACCGCCGTGCTCACCTGTTCGAAGACCTCGTCCAATACATCGCCTCCGGGAAAGGCGAGCTGGTAATAGGGGTCCTGAAACTCGCTGCGAAACTGAAACTCACCGGCCCAGACCCTCCATGCCGATGCCAGGGCCTTGTCGGGCGTCTGGCTCTCCTGCAGTCGTTTCTGATACTCCAGGGAACTGCGCGGGAAAAGCCGCAGCGGGCTCGCCAGACCCTCCCAATAAAGATGCAGCAACCCCCGAAGCAGCTCCGCTGCGTTGTCCAGGGGCGGCAAACGGATCACCCCATCCTCATCCAGCCAGCGTGTCTCCCGGGCAGCCCCCTGTCCTTCTGCAACATTTACGGCCAGGTGCCTGATCCAGACCCCCAACAGGCGGGAGACCGGGAGCCGCCCCGGACCGAAGCCGGTAATACCCGTGGGACCTACACCCTCAATCCTGCCCTTCAGCCTGAAACCGTTGCATGTAAAATCCAGGTCCGTTGTCGCTTCCCCGGGCTTCAGGCCTTCGGTACGGATGATGCCTGCGAACCGATCTGCCCGCCGCCTTATCTCCCCGAACAGCTGTTCCCCCATGGCGCCGTGGGGCAGGCCGCCCCGTGCCCGCTCTTTCCGATAAAGCTCCGTTTCTGAGACACCGCTCAACTCACCCTGTATCAGACGCATGCAGACATCCGATGCTTCGAACCTATGAAGATCGAACGGATCCCGGGCTTCCAGCGGGCCCGCCTCCCGCTCCAGAAGAACTCCCAGACGCCTGCGCAACAGAAAACGGGTGGGATTGGCATAAAATTCCACCAGTTGCTCCAGGCCGATATGCCGCCATTCCTGACCCGGTTCGGACAAGAGCCGGGGCACCAGATCCACTGCCTGCGCCTTCGGCCCCAGGGCCGCGACAGCCGCGTTTCGGGCGACGGTGGAATAACTGAACAGCTCACCCGACCCGCTGAAATACCCGGGATTGAAGCCCTGCAGCGGGTGCCGCTGAGGCAGCCGCGCTGCGATGCGCTTTCCGGAATCGAAGTGATAGGACTGATCAAGGTAATCGAGCAGTTCGCTGACCATCACGGACGGTGGCAGTACGCTGTTGTCCCCCTGGTCCTGCCCGATGTAGCTGATATAGAGGCAACGCCTTGCGGAAAGCAGGGTCTCCAGAAACAGATAGCGGTCATCGGCCCTGGCCGACCGGTCTCCGGCGCGGGTCTGACCGGCCATCAGATCAAAGCCCGGGCTACGGCGATCCCGGGGAAACCTGCCGTCGTTGAGCCCGATCATGCAGATCACCTCAAAAGGCAGACTGCGCATGGGTGACAGGGCGCAGAAGTTAATGCCTCCGGCAAGAAACACGCCGCCTGTTCCCATTGAGGAGACCCGGCTGTTCAATTGTGCCTGGACCAGATCCAGGGGAAGGGGTTGGGAGAACCCGGCCAGCGCGGCGAGCTCGGCCATTGAGCCCACGGCGTCGCGCAACTGCTGCAGCTGGGGCTCCTCTGCTTCCGTGGGTTCGAAGAATCGCTCCATGACGGCCAGCAGTCTCCGGCACCATGCTTCAATCGGGTGATCGCCGGCAAGCTGTTCCTGCAGGTCGAATGCAGCGCCACAGAAGGATACGAGACCTCCCAGCACCGGTGCCAGGGCACCCTCCACCTCGTCGCACGGCAGCATGCCCTGGAACAGGGTGTCATCATCCGGCTGCATCGCATAGCCCAGCAGCAGCCTGTCCAGACCCGCCTGCCAGCTGTTCTGATCGGTGGGGGGCAGGCCCAGACTGCTTCGGGTGCCTGCATCCCTGCCCCAGCGCACGCGGGTCTCCCTGAGCCATTGGATGATCGGGACCAGGTCCGCATCCTGCAGTCCGAAACGCCGACGTACGAAGGGCAGCTCCAACAGGGCAAGCATGTCATTGACCTCATACCGGCTCGCCGACAGGTTAAGCAGCGCGGTAAAACCACCGACGATGGCATTCCCCGCGACTGTCCCGCGGTCCGCCATATCGAAGGGCAAGGCCGTTTTTTCCGGTGCATCGCCAAAAACGGCCTCTATGTAGGGGGCATAGAGATCCATGTCCGGCGTCATCACCAGGATTTGCTCCGGCTGAAGATCCGGATGTTGTTGCAGCAGGTCCAGGAGCTGATCGTGAAGGACCTCCACCTCCCGCATGGGTCCGTGGCAGCTGTTGATCAGGATGGAGCGATCCTGATCGGAAATCTGCCGGGGATTCCCGGCGGTGCCGTCGCGCAACTGCAGGATGTCACCCTGCAGCCGGTGAAGCAGGCTGTCGAATTCCGGTGGGCTGAAAAAATCGGCGGAGCCCGGATCATAATTCAAGACAGAGGCGAAAAAGTCCCGGCCCTGCCTCCCCATGGAGGCAAGCAGGGGATTGCCCACATCCAGATACAGTGCCTCGTCTTCCTTTTCCCGGGCATATTTCTGATCGGCACTGACAATATCGGTCCAGTGCAGCTCACAGGGGTTGAAAAGAAACAGGTGGATATCCGTCCACCCGGACAACCGGTTCAGGGTCTCCAGAAAACCCGCCGACAGGGTGGATATACCGAACAGAAGCATCCGATCCGGCAGTTTCTCCGGCGGCCGCCCATGCGTATCGATGAATCGTCCCATGAGCCGCGCCCAGTGATCACTACCGAGGGAATGAACAAGCCTGCGCCACAGTTCGGCCTGCCAGGCATCTCCCTCCACGGCGGGCTGCCCTTTCTCCCATCGCTGAATCCAGTCCGGCCTGTACACCAGATAGCGGTCGAAGCAGTCCGCGATCCTCCCCGCGAGCTCATACCTTCCGACCAGGTCGACCGACCGGAGATAGGCACCGACCGGCGCAAAGGCCTTCTCGGTTCTCAGCTCATCCAGGAGCTCGAAGATGCGCCATTGCATAACCGCCGGAGCGAATCGATTTTGCTCCGGGACATCTCCGATGAGCAGCCGGAACATCGACCACACGAATCCGGCCGGCAGGGGAAACCGGGTGTTGGCGCAGACACCCAGCCGATCAGCCAGTCGCAGAGACAGCCAGCGGCCCATCGCCGGATGCTGAACCACAATGGTCTCGGGTGAGAAAGGATCCTGCAGCGGCCGGGATATGACATCGGCCAGCAGATCCACCAGGTACTCGACCCGGTTACTCTGATAGAGCTTCAGCATGGAATCCTGCAGCAACGGGGCTTGAAGGGCAGTTGGTACAGCATGGGTAAAGTTGATCTCGGGAAACGGGCTGCATCTGATGGTTCGCCATCACGATAAGGTATTATTGTCACCCATGGAAGAGATCCATGACTGGCTGATTGGTGGCGGACTCGCAGTCGGGATCGTATTCGGTGTACTGGCGCAACGTTTTCGTTTCTGTATGGTGGCTGCGACGGCAAACTGAATTGGCCGCTGGTCACAGCGGGTGCCCTGATAGGCGGGTTGGTAGTGATCAGCTGGATGATTACCGGCAACTTTGCGCAGGATGAGCTTGATCCTCGTGCGCCATCTGCGATGACCA
>JAHEHQ010000130.1 GCA_024644505.1 Gammaproteobacteria bacterium | reverse complement strand
TTTTCCTGGGACTGGTCGGTGCCCGGACCGCAGCCGGGAAGCGTCAGGCAAAAAAAGACAAGAGAGAGGATGTACGCTATTTTAAACACAATGACAGTTATCGTTATTGATGCAAGGAAGTTGGTGTTGTGGCAGGGTGTTTGATACACCCGTCAGTGAGAGTATTACAACACAACGGAATTTGAGGAAGTAGCGCTACTGTCCTGGGAAAGAATCGTAGGACTCAGTTGTCGTAAGTCTCGGGAGGAACTATGAGATACCCGGTGTCGACGGGCGGAATATTGAAAAAGGCAGCCAACCGGCGGGTCAGGGGTTGCCTGCAGGTAATCTGTTTCCTGACAGGTGTCTGGGTTTTGGGGCCGGGTTACGCCGTCACACAGAATACCGGTGACTCAACAGTCTCCATGCCGGACTCGAAAGCGGTGACCGATGAAACTGCACAGATGCCCCAGGCGGACAAGGCCAGGCCCGATGAAGGGGAAGAGGCGCTCATGCAGATGCGCAGCAGACTGCGGGAGGCGGAACAGAGCCAAGACATCCTGATCGGGGAAAGAAACCGGTTGGAAAAGCAACTCATTGATGAGCAGGGGGCACGCAGCAAAACGGAGGAGGCCCTGTCCGTGGCCCGGATGGACAGGGACCGTGCGCGGGACGCGCTTTCCCAGACCAAGACCGGCCTCATGGAGGCAGAGGCCTCCCTGAGTCAGCTGAAGAGCGAACTGGAAAAGATAAACGGGATACTCCAGCAATACCGGGATACCCTGGGCGAGATGAAAAACGCCCTCATTGATATCACCGCCGAGCGGGATCGTCTTGGGACCGAGCTCAAGCAGTCACGGGACGAACAGATGCGAATGAGAGATCAGCTGGATCAGACCGAATCCACCGCCGGGGGCCTGCGGAATGAAATGGTGGATCTGCAGGCGCGGCTTCCCCGGTCGCTGGGTGGTGAGGCTTCGTTGGAGTCCCTGGAGCAGGAGGCGGGACTGACCGCCGCGAAGCTCCGGGAAATACAGGATGGAATGCATGGGGGCACCGACGGCTCCATGCCCGTGCAGCGGGATTCCGCCATCAGTGCACTGCGTGACTGGCAGCTGCTGATCGCCAGTGCGACTAACGCATCCGGGGTCTACCGGTTGCAGCCGAAGGACACGCTGGGAAAGGCCGCCCGGCTTTTTTACGGTACCGTCCGCAAGTGGAGACTGATTTACGAGGCCAATCGACACATATTGGATGACCCGGACAGGGTCATTCCGGGCCTGACGCTTGTAATCCCCTGAATTACCCTGTCTGACATTGCCCAAGAAATGGATGACCAGGAATTCGAGACTGCAATGGCCGAGCTGACCGCGGACCGCAAACACGGGGCCAGCGAATTGGCCAGGCGTTGTCTGGATACCCTTTCCCGAAGCGCCGGAAATGCTTCGGCCAAGGACAGCGACGAACTGGCGCAGCTGTTGAAACGCCGTTGCGACAAGCTGATCGCTTGCCGGCCTTCCATGGCACCTATCCGGAACCTGCTTGCCGAATGGTGCCTTGATCTGGATTCCCGAACCGGTCTCTCCCTGCGGGCGCTGCGTGCGGCCGCGGTGAATACGGCCGATGACCTGATCCGGCGGTCCGGGGAGGCGGTGCAGCAGACCGTGGCCCATGCGGTCGAACAGATCGGCGACGGAAAGCGCATAATCACCCACAGTCTCAGTTCAACGCTTCTGGCTGTATTCGAACGGTTGAAAGATCGGAAAGTGCAGGCCGTTATCACGGAATCCCGGCCGCTTAACGAGGGTTACCTTCTGGCATCGCGACTGGCGGAATGGAAGATACCCACCGAACTGATCACCGAGGCACAGATGGGGCTGGCGGTGGCGCAGGCGGATCTCGCACTGGTGGGCGCCGACACCCTGCTGCCGGACGGCAGTCTGGTGAACAAGGCGGGCACCTATCTCCTGGCCCTGGCTGCCCGGGACAGGGGGGTGCCCTTCTGGGTCTGTTGTGAGAGTTTTAAACGCATCAGGGAACGGGGGAGGGAGATGGAGCTCGAGGAGATGGACGCAACGGAGCTGTCAGCGCCGGATCTGCCGGGAACCAGGATCCGCAACGTCTACTTCGACATCACGCCTGCCCGGCTGATCAGCCTCTGGATCGATGAAAAAGGGATTTACCAAACCCTGGGTGACTTCGAACCCTAAGATCAACGGGCTTTCGCAGGCAGGGGGCAGCCGTCGGCGCTTTAGGTATCACTTTCGGGCTTGATTGCCTCGATACTCGCCGAAACCACGTAATCCTGAATGCTCTTTCCAGGCACCCAGTCCTTGATGAACTCCCGGGAATCCTCCTTGGGCTCTATACGAATATCACTGAAACCGGCACTTCTCATGTAATCTTCCAATTCCTCGATCAGTGACGCGTTGCCAATGCAGCCGGCTATCAGCCTTTGATCGCGGCGCATCTGCTCGGGAAGCTGTGCAGTGGCGACCACATCCGAAATGGCCAGCCGGCCTCCGGGTTTCAATGCCCGAAAGGCTTCCCTGAAAACCTGGGGCTTGTCCGGGGAGAGGTTTATGACGCAGTTGGAGATGATCACGTCCGCGGTGGCATCGGCGACAGGCAGGTGCTCGATTTCCCCGAGCCGGAACTCGACATTGCTAAACTCGCCCTTGATCGCATTGCCGCGGGCCTTGCTGACCATGTCCGGCGTCATATCCACGCCGATCACACTTCCCTGATCGCCCACTTCACTGGCCGCGAGAAAGCAGTCGAACCCGCCGCCGGAGCCCAGGTCCAACACCACCTCACCGGGTTTCAATGCGGCTATAGCCTTGGGGTTGCCGCAGCCCAGTCCCATGTCCGAACCGGCAGGCACCTGCGCGACGTCCTGTTTGCTGTAGCCGAGCCGAGTGGAGATCAGGCTGGTGATCGCTGAATCGTCCGATACACCGCAGCAGCTGGACGCGACACCGCAACCGTCGCCGGCCGTATCGGCCTGCGCGACCTGGGCGTAAGCCTTGCGCACATTCTGACGGTGCTGATCCGGTTCAAGGGCAGTGGAGGGTTCTGTGGGGCAGCAGCTGGTATCGCCCTCGGAACAGCAGTCGTTGTTTTTCATCGGGTATTCCTCATGAGTTCATCCCGGGGTAAAGCGAAAAAAGACCCCAGGTTATCCAGTACGTCGGCTTCAATCCAGCACTCCACCGTCTTGCCGTTTCTGCGCATTTCAATCAGACCGGACCGGTTCAGCTCCTTGAGGTGGTGGGAGAGGGTGGATGGCGCGATATCCAGACCGTCACCCAGACGGCCAACGGTGAATCGTTCCACACAATCCACATCACACAGGGTACCCGGTAAGCAGCAAGCGATCAGGCGGTGAAAGATTGCCAGGCGGTGGGGGTTTCCCAGGGCCTTGAACATCTCTGCACGTTCCTGGATGTTGGGTTTATAATTCGACATTTTTCGAAATATAGAATGAACGTCTGGACATTGCAAGGGGCGGGTGACATCCAGCTTTGTGCTCAGGACTGGTAAACTATCCTTCCCGATCTTTTCACGAGTTGATACCCCATGACCGATGACGAAAGTTTTGCAGCACTGCTCGGCGAGTTCGAGCGGGAACATCAGACCGACCCTTCGAAGGACACGCCAAAAGTGGGGGACAGGATACAAGGCAGGATAGTTTCCATTGGTGAGGATCAGGCCTTTGTGGACCTGGGTGGAAAATCGGAGGGCCTCATCGAACTGGATGCCCTGAGAGACGGGGATGGTAATCTCGAAGCCAAAGAGGGAGAAATGGTCGAGGGGGTAGTCACGAGTATCGACGGCTCCACGGGTACGATATTTCTGGGCAACCGGCAGCCCCGTGCCGTGCACGGGAGTGCGGAACTGGAGCAGGCCTTCCACAACCGCCTGCCGGTGGAAGGACAGGTGACAGGCGTCATCAAAGGCGGCGTGGAAGTCCAGATAGCCGGTGTCAGGGCGTTCTGCCCCGTGTCTCAGCTCGACATCCGCTATGTGGAGGAACCTGAGGGCTATGTGGGACAGAGACTGGCATTCCGCATCACCAAGTTCGAAGGCGGCAGGCATGTCAACCTGGTGGTATCCCGCCGCATGCTTCTGGAAGAGGAGCAGCAGGCATTGGCTGAAGAGACCCGTGCGGGGCTGGAGGAGGGCGCTGTTCTGCAGGGCACCGTGACGTCGTTGAAGGAGTTTGGTGCCTTTGTGGATATTGGCGGCATTGAGGGGATGATCCACGTAAGTGAACTGGGTTTTGGGAGGGTCAAGCATCCGAGTGAAGTGTTGACCCCGGGTCAGCAGGTAGAGGTCGCGGTGTTGAGAATCGAAAAGACCGACAATCCCCGTCATCCGGAAAAGATTGCACTGTCGATACGTGCCCTGGCCGATGATCCCTGGCTGGAAGTTGAGCGCCTTTTCCCTGTCGGTACGACGGTCCGGGGGAAGGTATCCCGCTTGCAGCCGTTCGGTGCCTTCGTTGAAATGACGCCCGGTGTCGAGGGTTTGGTGCACATCAGCGAAATGGGCGCAGAGCGCCGCATCGGTCATCCCCGCGAGGTCGTCAATGCGGGCGACCCGGTGGAAGCCAGGGTGTTAAGCATCGACCGCGACAAGCGCCGTATCGGGCTTTCACTCGATACCGCCAGTTCCACACCGGAGGGTAAAGGGTCGCAGGAATTCACCGATACCCCGGGAAGTTTTGGTACGCTGGGAGATCTGCTGCGGGAGAGTATGGACAAGCGGAAGTGATACTAAACCCGATGTAGCCTGCGCAGCGCGAAGCGAAACGCTCGAACTTTTTGGGATTTTAACCCGCGTTTCGCTTCGCGCTGCGCAGACTACCCTTGTGCAGGCAACAGTCAGTTACAGGGAAAATGCATCAGCTAAGGAATCATCTGCGGAAGCAGCGTCCCCGAAGGTCCGAGAAGCACATGGTCGGCATAGGGACTCAAAGGCGTCTCTTCGAGATTCACTTCGATCACCACAGCCCCGTTCTGCTTTGCCTGCATGGGCAGGCTGGCCGCCGGCTGCACCAGGGCCGAGGTTCCGACCACCATGAAGATATCCGCGGTCTGTGCCGCCTGCCAGGCTTCCTCGATGATCCTCTCCGGCAGCATCTCCCCAAACCAGACAATATCCGGTCTCAACAGTGAACCGCAGCTGCAGTGCGGCGGAATCTCGGCCAACGGGGTCTGCCGCATCGTACCCCGATAATCGCACCGGGTGCAGCGTACGGACCAGATATCGCCATGGAGTTTCAGGGGGCGTCGGGAGCCCGCGAGATCGTGCAATCCATCCACATTCTGGGTAATGAGGGTGAATTCAGGAATCTGCCGCTCAAGTCTGGCCAGGGAAAAATGGCCGGGATTGGGTTTTTTCTGCGCAACGAGTGTTCTTCGCCAGTCGTACCACTCCCAGACCAGCGTTGGATTCTCCCGAAAAGCACCGGGAGTGGCCAGATCCTCGGCACGGAATTTTCTCCAAAGCCCGTCTACACCCCGGAACGTGGGCACACCGCTTTCCGCTGAAATGCCTGCTCCCGTCAACACGGCCAGGCGTTTCGCGGCTGCGAGCAGTTCCCTGATCCCGGCAATATTGTCAGCGGTCATCATTTTGGAAACAGGAATCATCCGGTTGGGGTTTGCCCCATCTTACTGCAACTCTTTGGCGTTTGGCCCGTCAAACATTGGAGACCGACAGAAACGCGCTTGGTTATGAAACCGCGAAAATAGGAGTATGCTTTAGGTGTGAGAAGGGTAGGTTTCAGACCGGTTTTTTTCCTGGCCCTGATTGTGCTCGCGCTGGGGTGGCGGGTGGCCGCTGAGGTTACGGGCGCATCGGGGCAGGCCATCGTGCTAGAGGTGGATGGTGCCATAGGGCCTGCCACCAGCGACTACGTGGAACGGGCGCTGGAGAAGGCAGGTGAACGGCGCGCGGGGCTGGTCATACTGCAGATGGACACCCCCGGCGGTCTGGACACCGCCATGCGCGGTATCATCAAGGAGATCACCGCATCCCGCATACCGATAGTGGGGTTCGTGGCGCCCACAGGGGCGAGGGCAGCCAGTGCGGGCACCTACATCCTCTACGCCAGCCATGTCGCGGCGATGGCACCCGGTACAAATCTGGGGGCAGCCACGCCCGTGCAGATAGGAGGTCTGCCCGGCGGCGGCGATCAGGATAAGAAACCTTCCGATGGTGGGAAGGAGAAAGGCGAGGAAAAAACCGATGGTGGAGCCCAGACCGGTGACGCAAAGAACCGGAAACTGGTGAACGATGCCGCGGCCTACCTCAGAGGCCTTGCGCAGCTGCGGGGCCGGAACGTGGAGTGGGCCGAAAAGGCGGTGCGCGAAGGTGTGAGTTTGTCCTCTGAAGAGGCATTGAGGGAGGGCGTCATAGATCTGATCGCCGAAGATATCCCGGATCTCCTGAAAAAAATCGACGGACGCCAGATCAGCCTGCAGGGTAAAACCCTGACCCTGGATACCGACGCTATGGTGGTGGAACGCCTGGCCCCCGACTGGCGCAGCCGTCTGCTTGCGGTGATAGGCAATCCCAATGTGGCCTACGTGCTGATGCTGATAGGCATCTACGGACTGATCTACGAGTTTGCCAATCCGGGAACCTTCGTGCCCGGAACCATCGGTGCCATTTCCCTTTTGCTTGCACTCTACGCGTTCCAGGTCCTGCCGATCAACTATGCCGGTGTTGCGTTGATTATTCTGGGACTGGCACTGATGATCGGCGAGGCCTTTGCGCCCAGCTTCGGCGCCCTGGGTATCGGCGGCGTCATCGCCTTCGTCATCGGTTCGGTCATACTTATCGATACCGAGTCTCCCGGTTTCGGCATAGCCCTTCCGCTGATACTGTCTCTTGCCATTGTCAGCGCCGGCATTCTGTTCCTGGTGATGAGCATGGCGATACGCTCGAGGAACCGGCCGGTGGTAAGCGGCGCGGAACAGCTGGTCGGCGCAGCCGGAGTGGCCCTCGACGGGTTCTCCGGACATGGATCGGTCAGGGTTCACGGGGAAGTCTGGAATGCCCGGAGCGACGGCCCTGTCGAGTCGGGACAAAGAGTACGGGTTACAGGCATACAGGGACTGACCCTGGAGG
>JAHEHQ010000129.1 GCA_024644505.1 Gammaproteobacteria bacterium | reverse complement strand
TTTTCCATTTAACCTTGTCCTGAGCGTGCACCGCGGGTGCACCCGCTATGGCGGCGCCAACCGCCAGTGAACCGGCACCCATTGATTTAACAAAATCACGACGTTTCATACTTCCCCCTTGGTGGAGTCAGATGTTGATATTAATAATGATTATCAGCTTTCGATATTAGCTCAGACCCCAAGGATTGAGCAATTCGGGACAAGGGCTTAACTTTCTAGATGGGCTCCAGGTTGGCGTAGGCCAGCATCAGCCATTTGGCACCCACCGCCTCGAAGTTGACATGCACCCGGGCGCTGCCGCCCTGGCCTTCTGCACTCAGCACCACGCCCTCACCGAATTTGGGGTGCAACACCCGCTGACCCAGCCGATAGCCGGACGCCTGCTCCGTAGACCGGGTTGCGGCGGGTGAGTAAACGGGTCGGGTCACCTTGGGGCGCCCCCGCACCTCCCGCACAAATTCGGAGGGAATCTCCCGCAAAAAACGGGAGGGCAGGGCATAGTGCTCTCTGCCATGGAGGCGTCGGCTTTCGGCGTAGCAGATATAAAGCTGCTGCATGGCCCGTGTCATACCCACGTAGCAGAGCCGCCTCTCCTCTTCCAGACGAACAGGATCCTCGCTGGACATGCTGTGGGGAAAGAGACCTTCCTCCAGACCGGTGAGAAACACCAGGGGAAACTCCAATCCCTTTGCCGAGTGCAGGGTCATCAGCTGAACACAGTCCTCGAAGGCATCACCCTGGGATTCACCGGCCTCCAGGGCGGCATGGGACAGAAACGACGACAGCGGGTTTTCGGCGGTTTCCCCGATCTGGAACGTATCGGCCCCAGGAAGATCCTCCGTCTCCACGCCTGTTTCGAGGGGTGCATCGAAACTGAACTGGCGGGTGGCATTGACCAGTTCCTCCAGGTTCTCCACCCGGTCGAGCCCCCGGCCGTCGCGGCTCTTACGAAAATGTTCCGAGAGCCCCGTGACTGCAATCACCTGGCTCACCAGTTCATCGAGCGCCAGATCCGCAGCACCGGAAGACATCTGTTCCATAAGATCCAGGAATCCCGAGAGTGCCCCGGAGGCACGCTTGGGCAACGCCCCCCCTTTTACCAGATCATGGGCGCCCTTCCACAGGGAACAGCCGAAATCCCGTGCATGGGCCCTCACCCCTTCCAGGGTTCGGGCTCCGATCCCGCGGGGCGGCATGTTTACCGCACGCTCGAAGGATGCGTCGTCTTCCGGGTTAGCAATCAGGCGCAGGTAGGCGAGGGCATCCTTGATCTCTGCACGCTCGAAGAAGCGCAGACCCCCGTAGACACGATAGGGGATCTGGGCCTGAAACAGGGACTCCTCGAACAACCGCGACTGGGCATTGGAGCGGTAGAGTATGGCCGTCTCCGAACGCCGGTGACCCTCTTCGACGAAGCGGCGAATGCGCTCAATCACGAAACGTGCCTCGTCAACCTCATTGAAGGCCGCGTAGAGATTGACCGGCTCGCCCTCCGCGCCTTCCGTCCAGAGATTCTTGCCCAGCCGGGAGGGGTTGTTGGCGATCACCGCGTTGGCCGCCTTGAGTATGTGCCCGGTTGAACGATAGTTCTGCTCCAGGCGCAGCAGCCGGGTATCGGGATAATCCTTCTGAAAGTCCCGGATATTCTCGACCTTGGCGCCGCGCCAGCCGTAGATGGACTGGTCGTCGTCTCCCACCACGAACAGGTTGTCATGCTTGCCGGCGAGGAGCCTGAGCCAGGCGTACTGGATACTGTTGGTATCCTGAAATTCGTCCACCAGTATGTGCTGAAAACGCTCACGATAATGGTGCAGGATGTCGGGGCGGTCTCTCAACAGCTCATGACTGCGCAGCAGCAATTCGGCGAAATCCACCAGCCCGCCCCGGTTGCAGACACTCTGATACTCCCGATAGACGGCGCCCATCTGCTTCGAGAAGGGATCGCCACCCTCATCCAGGTGCTCGGGCCGCCTGCCCTCGTCCTTCTGGGTGTTAATGAACCACTGGGCCTGGCGCGGCGGCCACTGGGCCTCGTCCAGGTTCATCTCCCTGCAGATACGCTTGATCAGGCGGAACTGGTCGTCGGAGTCCAGAATCTGGAACTCCCGTGGGAGACCCGCCTCCTGCCAGTGGGCCCTCAGCAGCCGGTGGGCGATGCCGTGGAAGGTGCCGACCCACATGCCCCCGACCGGCTGCCCCAGCAGCGACTCGATCCGGCCCTTCATCTCCCGGGCGGCCTTGTTGGTGAAAGTCACCGCAAGAATGCCCCAGGAAGGGGCGCCCATGACCTGGATAAGCCATGCGATACGGTGCACCAGCACACGTGTCTTGCCGCTGCCGGCCCCGGCCAACACCAGCATGCTGCCGGCCGGCGCGGATACCGCCTCCCGCTGGGGGTCGTTCATGTCGTCGAGTATGTGAGAGACATCCATCTTGTAATCGTGTCTTTAATTTAGGGCCTGTTAACACTATGCGGATACCCAGTGTTGGCTCTCCAATGAGGCCAGTCAAGGCGCGCAGAGCGAATTTTGGTGATTCCAAATGAGCGATGCGCAACGCCGAATGGCCTCATTGGAAAGCCAACCCGGAGGGACAGGGCAGGGGATTCAGATCTCTTCCGGGGCAGCCTTGGCATATTTTTCCCTCAAGCGGGGCTTTTCGATCTTGCCGGTGGCATTGCGGGGCACCTGGTCGAAATGGATCAGCCGGGGACGTTTGTAGCGGGGCAGTCCTTCCGCAAACTCATGCACCTGAGACCGGTCCAGTCGATGCCCGGGTTTGATCTGGATAATTGCCGTCACCAGCTCCCCCATGCGCTGGTCCCGGGTTCCGATGACCGCGATATCCTGTATGTCCGGGTGGGCCATGAAGAAATTCTCCACCTCGACCGGGGAGACATTCTCGCCGCCGGTGATGATCAGATCTTTCTTTCGGTCCACCAGCCAGAGGAACCCTCCTGAATCCCGCCGGGCAATATCGCCGGTGTGCAGCCAGCCGTTCGTCAGGGTGGCGGCCGTCGCTTCGGGGTTGCGGTAGTACTCCTTCATTACGCCGGGACCGCGGACCCACAGTTCCCCCTCTTCACCGTCGGGCAGATCCCGCCCGTCACCGTCCACGATCCGGCACTCCCAGTCGAAGCCGGGAACACCGATGGCACCGATCTTGTGGGTGTTCTCCACCCCCAGATGCACACAGCCAGGACCGGTGGTCTCGGTAAGGCCGTAGTTGGTGTCGTAATCCTGATGGGGGAACAGCCGTTTCCAGGCCTGTATCAGGTTGGGCGGGACCGGCTGGGCGCCGATATGCATCAGGCGCCACTGTCCCAGCCGGTACCGGCTGGGATCGATCTCGCCATTTTCCCAGGCTATCAGTATGTCGTGGGCCCATGGCACGAGCAGCCAGACGATGGTCGCCTCTTCTTCCGACACCGCCTCCAGGACCCAGTCCGGCCTGACGCCTTTCAGTATGACGGCCCTGGCTCCTACGATGAAGTTGCCGAACCAGTGCATCTTGGCACCGGTGTGATAGAGCGGCGGAATGCAGAGGAAATTGTCGCTGTGGGTCTGTCCGTGATGCCGGTTCTCGACATAACAGGCGTGCTCCAGGTTGCGGTGGGTCAACCGCACCGCCTTGGGCTGCCCGGTGGTGCCGGAAGTAAAATAGAGTGCCGCATCATCGGAAAGGTTGATGGGGATCCGGGGATCTGCATCGTCGGCGCCTGCGACGAATGCCTCGTATGGCACGGCAAAATCCGGTCGGGCCCGCTCCGGCCCGAGAAACAGAAAGAGCTCTACCGATTTTCCGAGACTGGGCCGGATCTCGGTGATCCTCTCGACGAACTCCTCCCCAAAAAGCAGCACCCGTGGGGTGGCCAGTCCACAGCAGGCATTGATGAGTTCCGCCTCGAAACGAAAGTTCAGGGGTACCGCCCAGGCGCCGGTGCGCAGAATCCCGAAATAGGCCGGCAGCCATTCCAGACAGTTCATCAGCAGCTGCACCACCCGGTCACCCGGCTTTATGCCGTGTTTGATCAGCGCGTTGGCAAAGCGGCTGGCCTGTGTATCGAAGCTTTGCCAGGAGATCTCACGCCGGCCCCCCGTTTCGGGCTCGCGCTCGACCAGGGCAGTTTCGTCCCCGTACTGCCTGGCATTGCGTGCCAGAATTTCTGTGATAATCATTAACTCAGTACCCGCCCGGAAATTGCTGTTTTGGTCATTCTGGCAAAGGCCGGAGTCGTGGTGCACGGATGCGCCCGAAGGAAGTGCCCTTGGGGTGCACCCTCAACGGACCTGAGGATTGAATCCAGTAACTTGCTGCATTCCCTGGATCCCGGCAATTGCCGGGATGACGGAGTTCTTGAAGACCATGCGCTTCTGAACGGACACTGACTAGGGAATATCCGGATCCGGCTTGATTGAAAAGATCTCACCCAGGGCAATTCGAATCTCGGGCAGGGTAGGGGGCGTGGCCCTGACGATCTCCTCCCAGGTCCCCCGGCAGGTCATGCGCATCACCTGCGGCTGCTCCTCGGATTGCAGCCAGAAGCGCCTGTAGCGAAAGACCGAGTACCCGCCGCCTCTCCATAAACCGCCGTAGAATGCCAGTTTGACGCCGTCCGATTCAGCCACCGCCTCGCGTCCGAACTGTTCCCGCTCGATGGAAAAAACACCCTTTTTTATAACCTGGATCTCCTGGGAGAGTTTACGCACCTCAATATCACAACTGGGTTCGTATTGGTTCATTCCACCTTTGGGGAGGATCTCTCCACGCTGAAAAAAAAGGCGGGCCAATCCGGGCGGGATCTCCAAATCCCTGTGCAGTTCGAGCACAGAGCCGGGCTCCAGCTCAAAATAGGGTGAGGCCAGCGGGGAATCCGGCGGGGCGGCACAGCCGGCAAGGGCGGTAACGACCAGTGAAAGGGTTAGAAACCTGATCCAATGCATTTTAGCATGCTCCCGAGTGCCAATACTCCGTCAACGTGACATTGACAGCGTACTGGTTTCGTATCGGCGGCTTTGGGTACCATAGGTTTAATTGTAACGATGTTGATGTATACAGGGCTATACCCTTCGGATAAGAACAGGAGAGATGATCATGTCGGAAAAACCGAGAAAAGAGGATCGCGACTGGTCCGAGGACCTGATGGTAACAGGCAATGAACTGGTCGATCGCATCAAGAAACTGGTGGCCGAGGGTAATGTACGCCGGCTCATTATCCGCAAACCCGACGGAGAGAGCCTGTTGGAGATCCCACTGACAGCGGGTGTGGCGGTCGGGGGGGTCGTTACCATCATGGCACCGGTTCTGGCGGCACTTGGCGCCCTGGCGGCACTGTTGACGGAGTTCAAGGTGGAGGTCATCCGCTCAAACCCGCCCGCAGGGGACAAAGAGAAACTGGATCACCCCTGACTCAGCACGCTGGCGGCGTCAGAACATCTGCAGGGATTCCGGATCGATAATATCCAGTACCGTGAAAGACTCCATGTTGATCTGGTCGACGATGGGCTCGATCACCTTGGGTGACAGACCCGTCGTCTCCCAGGCAAAGCTATCGATATTCACCCTTGTGGCATCCAGCTGCGCCCTGTTCCAGCTGGGTTCGATGCAGTTGGCGATGGCGGTGGAGATGTGCACGATCGAAACCTGCAGGGGGTAGTTCACCGCCTTGCGGGGCTCGTGGTGGAATGCAATCATCTCCTGCAACGCAGCTGACAGATTCCACTTGCGTATCAGTGCCGCGCCCACGTGGGCATGGGTCATCTCTGCTCCTATGACCTCTTTTTCGGCCCGGTATCGGTAGTACTCCGACTTACCCGACTTTTCGAGCACCTGCCTGGCGAGATCGGGGAGAAATTGATAGATCGGCAATTGACCAATATCGTGCATCAGGCCACCGACGAACAGCTGTGTAGGCTCAGCTCCCTCACATTTGAATGCCAGGGATTCCGCCGCGAGGCCGGTACAGACGCTGTGGTGCCAAAAGTTGTTTATGTCGACCAAGTCGGGGGGCAGGTCCCGGAATGTCTGAATGGCCTCGGTGGACATAACCAGAGTTCGCAGATCCTTGAGGCCGATTCGGGCGACTGCATCGGAAACGTTGTCCACCTCGGGGCCCCGGTAAGGCAGTTGGTTCGCCGTTTTGAGGAGCCTGCCCAACAACACCGGGTCGTAACTGATGAGCTCCGCTATCTCGGGCAGAGCGAAGCTTTCATCCTCAAGCAGGACGGAAAGCCGATGACTGACCTCTGGCAATGAGAACAGCCCCTCTGCCTGATTGACGAGTTCCTGAGCATCCATAGATTCTGATTCCCCTATCTGCCGGTATCGGACAGACCATAGACATCCTTTAAGAATATCATGTTGTCCCAGGTGTGCCGACCTTGCCGCCCCCATTAGGCTTAGGGGCTGCGTGACGGTTTTTTTGCCCGGCCGGGGTGACAGACACCCCGGAGTTGTCGTAGGGTGTTGGGAGCGCCGCGTCATGTGCGGCACGACCCGGTTTCCGATCTACTTTTGAAAATGCGGAGGAAAGCGATGTTCAGTGACTGTCAGGACATTGTCGAGAAGCTACTGGTTGAGGATGATGAGTTCAAAACCATGTATGAACGTCATCGGGAACTCAACAAGGAAGTTGACAAGGCGGATATCGGGGTCATCCCCTTGTCAGACGACACCCTGCATACCAAGAAGAAAGAAAAACTCCTGCTCAAGGACCAGATGGCGGAAATCATCCGTCGCTATCAGCATCAGCAGGCCGTAGGCTGACCCATTCCCAACCCGGTGCGGCATGCCTGTCAGGACCTGCCGCACCGACTTGCGTCGGTTTAACCCAGTTCCACCGGCACAAACCACTGATCACCCCGGCCAACGCCTTAGGGTCCGTTTACCGGTTGATTCGCCACCTGAACGATGACATCACCCGTTCTAATCCCCGCACCAGATGCGGGAGACCCGTCGACTACCCTCGCAACCAATGTTTGCGTCATGTCACAAGATAATTCGCATTGCCTTAACGGGAGATTTCCGTTTTATTAACATTTTGTAATGTTTAAAGGGGTGTCCCCATGCCGCAGACGCTTGAAATTCAACTAACGGTTGACGACTCCCTCATCGACCATGTCAGGGAAGGGCTGCGGCAGACCGATTCGACGGCTGCACCCG
>JAHEHQ010000128.1 GCA_024644505.1 Gammaproteobacteria bacterium | reverse complement strand
CAGTCATGGGCGGTGTTGCGCTCGTTTGAATTGGCTCAGGCCAGTCCTGCACTCGCGCGCCTTGCCCATGACTGTTTCCGCCCCGCTGAAATCATGCGAACTTCTGACTCAGCACACTAGCCTAACAGCAGATTGTCGTCATCCAGCTGCCGCCCGTTGACCTGCTCGAACATGTGCAGCAGGTCTTCCACTTGCAGACCCTTGCGTTCTTCGCCGGCCACATCCAGAACGACTCTGCCCTCGTGAAGCATGAGGGTGCGCTCCCCATGGTCGAGGGCCTGACGCATGGAGTGGGTCACCATCATGGTGGTCAGCCCCCCCTCCGAGACGATCCTCTCCGTGAGTTCCATGACATAGGCGGCGGTCTTCGGATCTAGGGCCGCCGTGTGCTCGTCGAGCAGAAGAATCTTGGTCGGATTCAGGGTGGCCATGACCAGACTTACCGCCTGTCTCTGCCCACCGGACAGCAATCCCATTCTGTCACCCAACCTGTTGTCCAGCCCCAGGCCCAGTCTCGTGATTTTGTCCTGGAACTCACCCCGTCGTTCGCGGCTCACCGCCTGTTTCAGGCCTCGCCGGCAACCCCTGGCACTGGCAAGCGCCAGGTTCTCCTCTATAGTCAGGTTCTCACAGGTACCCGCCATCGGATCCTGAAAAACACGTGCGACCATCTGCGCACGAGCCGCTGTCGACCAGCCGGTCACGTCGATGTCATCGATGAGAACACTGCCCTGATCCACGCCCGTTTCCCCGGCGATGGCATTCAGGAGCGTGGATTTACCGGCACCGTTGCTGCCGATCACCGAAACGAACTGGCCTTCGGGGATCAAAAGACCGAGATCCCAAAGGGCCCGGGTTTCCAGGGCCGTACCCGGATTAAAGGTCACCCGAATGTTCCTTACGTCTATCACGATGACTCCCGGGACCTCTTTCGCCGGGCAATCGCCCATCGGCGCCGAACGCCGGGCAAAGTCATGGCGGCCACCACCAGTACGGCGGTGATCAGTTTGAGATCCTGGGCCTGCAGTCCCAGAAACTCAGCAGTCAGGGCGAGGGCAACCACCAGCCGGTAGAGCACCGATCCCAGTATGCAGGCGACGGTGGCCAGCAGGATGGTTCGGGTCGACATCACGGCCTCTCCCAGGATGACCGCGGCCAGACCGACGACAATGACACCCACGCCCATGGTGATGTCGGCGCCTCCCTGGATCTGCGCAAACAGGGCACCGGCCAGACCCACCAGCCCGTTGGACATGGCGATGCCCAGCAGTTTCATGCGGCCGGTTTCGATTCCCTGGGCCGCGGACATGCGGGGATTGGAGCCGGTGGCGCGCATTCCGAGACCGGACTCGGAACCCAGAAACAGATTCAGCAGAATCAGTACGATGAGAATCAGCACTGCCAGATATATCGGCATAATCCAATACAAGGGAAGACCCAGCCCCTCGAAGGGGGTGAATACGGTTTCCTCCCCGAGCAGGGCCTGATTGGGTTTACCCATCACCCGCAGGTTCACCGAGTACAGGGCGATCATGGTGAGAATGCTGGCGAGCAGGTGCAAGATCCCCAGCCTGACGTTGAGAAATGCCGTCACCAATCCGGCACAGGCCCCCGCCATCACCGCTATCAGGGTTGCTATGTAGGGATCCACACCGTTGACGATCAGGGTGGCGGCCGTTGCGGCCCCCAGGGGCAGGCTGCCATCCACCGTCAGGTCGGGAAAGTTCAGAATCCTGAAACTCAGAAACACCCCGAGCGCCACCAGGCCGAACAACAGCCCAGTCTCTATGGAGCCGAGAAAGGCTATCAGGCTCATGTTTCCGAAGTGTTCAAAGGTCTGAAAAAGAAGAACGCCTAATCAACGATCTTTGCTGCTTTTTTTATCAGGGCATCCGGCAGTTTCACACCCATCTTCCGGGCCGCTTCTGGATTGAGATACAGCTTGGTAGTCTCCACACCCTGAACCGGTATGTCGCCCGCTTTCTCCCCTTTCAGGATGCGCGCCACGATGGCGCCTGTCTGGCGCCCCACATCGTATTAGTCAAATCCCACCGCGGCCACCGCACCCCGGGTTACCGTATCCGTGTCTCCCGCAAACACGGGTATCCGGGCATCGATGCCCACTTTGGCAACGGATTCGAACGCGGAAACAACGGTGTTGTCGGTCGTGAAATAAATGACATCCACCTTCCCCACCAGTGAGCGGGCAGCCATCAGCACATCACCGCTGTTCGGCGCCGAGGCGGTAATGATCTTAAGGTCCATGCCCGGTGCGATCTCCCTGATCCTGTCCACCAGTACCGCCGCATTGGCCTCCCCAGGATTGTAGGGGATGCCTATGGTCCGGACCTCCGGCACCACCTCCCGGATAAGCGCCAGGTGCCTGGCAATGGGCAGCATATCGGATACGCCCGTGACGCTGCCCCCGGGATGCCCGGGGTCTTTCACCAGTTTGGCATCCACCGGGTCGGTAACAGCGGAAAACACCACCGGAACACTGCCGCGAGCCGCGGCCACAACAGCCTGAGCGGAGGGCGTGGCGATGGCCACGATAACATCGGGTTCGTCACCGACGAACTTGCGTGCAATCTGGCCTGCTATGCCTGTGTCACCCTGGGCGCTCTGAAACTCCCAATCCATGTTGCCGCCCTCATTGAATCCCTGTTCAGACAGTTCGTCCAGCACGCCCTTTCTCACCGCATCCAGTGCGGGATGTTCGACGATGGCTGTGATCCTGACCCGGCTGGTGTCGGCCCGGGCGTGGGAAATACCACTCGCCAGCACCCCGATCAACATCAGCATCGCGGTCGACGTAAAAAGATATCTGTAAGGTTTCATGCTCTCCCCCGGACTGGCTCCTACGCATTCTAATTCAATCGGAATCTTCAGAGTACCCGATAAAAATGGGAATCCGAAGCCTAAGCGCCTGATTATCCAAAGGTCCGCATACCCGGATTTGGCTGGAACTTCGCCCCTGACTGGGTGAAACTAAGGGAATGACTTCTCCTTACGATGACCCGATGAATGAACCGGCTGTATCGATCAGGCAGGCCCATTGGCCCGAAGAAGCGGCCGCTCTCAGAAGCGTGAGAACACCTGTCTTCGTGGAGGAGCAGCGTGTTCCACCCGACCTGGAGTGGGACGACCACGAAGCGACCGCCATCCACCTTCTGGCCGAAGCCCCCGACGGTGAACCCATCGGCGCCGCAAGACTGCTTTCCAGCGGTCAGATCGGCCGGATGGCGGTTCTGAAATCCCGACGCAAAGCGGGTGTCGGCACCGCACTCCTGGGAGCCGCGTTGGAAATTGCCAGGCAAAAGGGGCTGCCGACGCCCTTCCTGAACGCCCAGGTGTCGGCCATCGCCTTCTATCGCCGCATGGGTTTCAGCGAGACCGGAGAGGAGTTCATGGAGGCCGGCATCGCACACCGAAGAATGGAGTTGCAGCAGAATGGTTGAGAAAGATAGATCAACGACAGAGCCGGTGCTTGGAAAGAGCACCGAAATCATACCTCTCCGCGACGCTGAGGGTTTCCGCAGGATATCCCGTCTCATGGCGGAACAGGCAACCCGGCAACTGGATATCTTCACTTATGACCTGGATACCCGGGTATACGACAAAAAACCCTTCCTCAAGGCGGTCAAGGCGCTTGCCCTCTCCACCGGAAACGCCCGTATCCGCATCCTGTTGCAGAACAACGAACGGGTTCAAAAGGAGGGGCATCGGCTCGTGGATCTCGCCCGCAAACTTCCCAGCCGTATAGAGATTCGCCGCCACAACCCCGAATTCATAGATCATGGTGAAAACTTCATGGTGGTGGACGCTACAGGGTATGTGAGACGCAGACAGCACAACCAGTATGAGGGGGAAGCGGACTTCAATGATCGGCGCAAGGCCGAGAGCTACCGGGATCTTTTCAGTGCGATCTGGGAATGCAGCGAACCCGATTCGGAACTGCGGATTATCGGCATCTAGGGCCTCTTGACACTATGAGAATCATTACCTTGCTGCTGCTTCTGATAGGCATGCCCGTACTGGCGGACTACCCGCTCGAGATCATAGAACTCAAAGGCAGGCAGGTCGAGGAGATCATTCCCCTTATCCGGCCGCTGATCGGCGAGGATGGGGCTGTCACCGGGATGAACAATCAGCTCATCATCCGTACTTCCGAAGAGAATCTGAGAGAGATCCGCAGGGTTCTCGAGCAGGTGGATCGGGCACCCCGACGTCTCATCGTATCGGTACGTCAGGGGGTGAATGACCAGACAGGAGCCCGAAAACTCGCAGCGGATGTGGACGTAATGGTAGGCAAGAACACCAAAATCGTCATCGGGCATCCAACCGAAGAGGATTCGGTAAAACTTACCGCTCGCAAGTCCACCACCCGAAGCGACCTTGACGTCACACACCGGGTTCAGACCATGGAGGGATATCCCGCCTTTATCGCCACCGGCAAATCGGTGCCCATAGACAATTACCGGCGGTACTGGGGTGGCCCTTATCCCCCGCGCGGCGAACTTTACACCGAATACAGGGACGTCACCACGGGCTTCTACGTCACCCCCAGGCTCAACGGCGACCGGGTCACCCTGGAGGTCAGCCCACACATGGAAAGGCTGGGGCGGATGGAAAGAACCTTCGATATCCAACGTGCCAGAACGGTGGTCGGTGGGGCCCTGGGCGAATGGATTGCCATCGGCGGTGCCGAGCGATCGGGTGACGGAGACGGGCGGGGCATCGCCCGGAGCGTGACCACCCGAAACCGGCAACAACGCGATATTTTCATCAAGGTTGAAGAACGCCGCTGACCCTTAGGGCTCGCGAAACAATAACTCCCTGTTTTGAGACGCCAATTCATATACCTGATCAACAGGATGTGACGGAAGTTGTGCGGCTTAAAGAGAGCCCGTAGAATCAGCCAGCTAATCTGCCGGACACTCCGATGAGGTCCGGTACAATCCAACTGATAAACAACAGGAAGCTGAACATGTCAGACGAGTCAAAGTCGCCCGAAACTCCCGCACTGCCTGAAGTGCCTGAAATGCCTGAAATGCCGCAAATTCCCGATATCCCCGAGGCCGCAGAGATCAGTGAATTCGTCTCGACCTATGTCATACCCTGGTCGATCAATATCATTTTCGCCATCGTAATCTTCATCGTCGGTCGCTGGGTGGTGAAGATCGTAGTCAATCTGATCAAGAAAGCCCTCACACGGGCCAAGATGGATGTCATATTAGTCAATTTCGTCTCGTCCATTATCAGCACCCTGCTGCTGCTGTTCGTCATCATCGCTGCGCTCAATCAGTTGGGGGTCAACACCACATCCCTTATCGCCCTGCTCGGTGCCGCCGGCCTGGCCATCGGTCTGGCCCTCCAAGGCTCGTTGCAGAACTTCGCCTCCGGTGTCATGCTCATCGTTTTTCGCCCCTTCAAGGACGGGGATTTCGTTGAGGCCGCCGGCACCTCAGGCGTGGTGGAAAAAATCTCCATATTCACCACCGTGATGCGTACCCCTGACAACAGGGAGATCATCATTCCCAACGGCTCAATCTACAGCGGCACCATCACCAACTATTCCGCCCGTTCCACGCGCCGCGTGGACATGGTGTTCGGAATCGGTTACGGGGACGACATCAAGAAGGCGAAAGAAGTACTCAGCAAGCTGATCGAATCTGACGAGCGCATCCTGAAAGACCCGGCACCTCAGGTTGCGGTGGGGGAACTGGCTGACAGCAGCGTCAATTTCATCGTTCGGCCCTGGGTCAACGCCGCCGATTACTGGCCCGTGAAACTGGATTTCACCGAGAATGTAAAACTGGCCTTCGACGAAAACGATATCTCCATCCCCTTCCCCCAGATGGACGTGCATCTGAACAAAGCCGATTAGGCCCTAGTTACTCAGTGTGCGCAGTGCCGCTATGCGGCACTGCGTTTCTCGATTTATCAATATGTTATGCGATAATATGGGAATTGTACTGACTTCCTGTAGAGTCCGTTTCCATGAGTCCAGCCGAAGCCGCCCTTGCTGAATTCGTCGGGATACGCCCGAAGCCCTCACCTCCCAAGCAGTATGTCTGGCACCGTCGCCGCCCGCCCTGATCCAGATAAATCCCTCGCCGCTCAGACAAGAGACGGCGCAAGCCTTTAAGAGATCGGTTTGGAATCAGGCGTTTGTAAGGAACGTGTCAGACAGCTTGAGCGGGATGCCCTTCTGAAGTGCCGGAAGTGGTGCAGCCAGAATGGATATAGGCTGGAGGATCTCATAGTGAGCCAGGGCAAACAGGTGCTCTTCGCGCCAATTGCCGTGCAGACTGCGGGCGACTGTCCTCCGTGTGAGCATCAGCATGTTTCCTCACACCGTGCTGTGGCTGATGGGAACGGGAATTCTTATCACAGAAACCCTTAAAGAAACTTCAATCCCAGTCGAATCAGGTGGCAGCACCTTGCCAAGATCGATGTGAATTAAAGAATGGTGCTTCTCCAACTCTACTCAGGCCCTTACCTGAGTGGTCTCGCCGGTCAGCCATCTCCCCTGGTTGATCGGCACTTTTTTCTTTGATGCTTGCCGGTCCGTAGAACGATATAGACATACGAAAGAACTGGTAGGCCCCTTTTGAAGTCAGCACATAGTGCGGTGAATCAATGAATAGAATTATTTGGATATCAGTCTTGTGGGTGATGATAACAAGTGGCGTTGGTATTGCAGTGGGGGCACCCGGTTCAGATGACACAAACGCACAGGCATTAGTCAATCAGTTGCGAGATATAACACAACGCGCACGCAAGGAACGGGCGGCAGATCGATGGCTATTGCAGGCTCTAGAAGACCTCGTAGCCAAATTTGATTGGCCCTGGAGCAAGGAGATTGTAAAAGAGGATTTCTACGACGGAGAATACCAGAGAGCTCCAGCGTGGGAAGTGGTTTCGGGCCAATTCTGGGTAGATGCTTCCATTGGACTTAGATCCCGTGTTGAAGCTCCTACTCCGACACAGCCAACAGGAAAAACGCAGTCTCAGAATGAGCAGAACCAGGATGTCGGTAACGCAATACTTGGGGCTTTAATGCAAGAAGTCATGCGACCTGATGCCAGTTCTTCCAAACGGGAGTCGTCAAGTCCGAGAGGTGGAGGCCCCGCTGAGATCCACCTGCCCGCCAGCATTACC
>JAHEHQ010000127.1 GCA_024644505.1 Gammaproteobacteria bacterium | reverse complement strand
CCTCGATAAGTCCGGCGATCTCTTCCCAGTGTTCACTGATCGGGAGTTCGGCGGGGAAAGCGGGGGTGGGAAGCAGCGAACGCCGCCTGTCGGCAAGGGCGCGGGAAGACCCGATACGCTCCCGCAACCGGTCGATGTCTGACTGACCCGACGGGGCCTGCCCGCTGCGCCGGCTCAAGTTGTTGAGGCGTTGTGTAAATCCGTGCCTGTCAGCGAGCATACAGGCATCGATATCCTTTGAATCGGGTAGAGAGCTGGAGTTCAAACTACTTACTGCCCACCTCATCCATGACGGTTAACTCATGTGCCTGATGCAGCGCCTGTTCCAGATATTCCCGGTAGAGTGCCTTTCTCTGCTCATCACTGATCTTGCCGGGCACCATTGGCTGCGAATGGCGCAACGCCGCCTGCAGTGAGAACTCGATTGGCTCTTCCTCCCAGAACTTGTGCTTCCAACCCCCGCCCCGGGCATCGAACCGGTATTGATGCACGAAGAGGTGCCCATACTCGGCCACGAACTCGATGCAGTCTATGAGATATTGCACCTCGGGTTCATCGAACACATAATGAAAACCCACTCGGCACCAACCGGGTTTGACACCATGATATCCGCGGCTGATCCAGTTGCGGTACTCGTCTGCCTTCACCGGGTCGATATCCAGCAGCTTGTGCCCATAGGGCCCGGCACAGGAACACCCCGCCCTGCTCTGGATGCCGAAAAGATCGTTCAGTAGCGTGGTTACAAAGCGCGGGTGCAGATACTGATCCTTGGCGTCCCGTACATTGAACGAGATGATCCCGACCCGCCGCTCGGGATCCGGGTTGCCGAGAATCTCTATCTGCGGATGCCCTCCCCAACGATCGAATACCCGGCGCGTCAGTTCGGCTTCACGCTGTTCGATGCGCTCGATTCCGATGGTTTCCTTCACCTCGAAAACCAATGCCGCCTTGAGCGTCTGCAGGATACCGGGGGTACCCGCCTTTTCCCTCGCCTCTATGTCGCTGATAAAATCATGGTCCTCGGGTCCCACGTAATCCACCGTCCCGCCACCGGCAATGCTGGGGGGCAGTTCATCGTGATAACAGTGTTTGTTGAATACCAGCAGACCGCTGGCACCGGGCCCGCCGAGAAACTTGTGGGGTGAAATAAACACGGCATCCAGCGAGGGATCTCCTGTGTCGTCAGATGACTCGGGGTTCATATCGATGGGCACGTAAGGCGCTGATGCGGCGTAATCGAAAAAGGCCAGGGCACCCCGGCTGTGCAGCAGCTTTGCTATCTCATGCACAGGAGAACGCATGCCGGTCACGTTCGATGCGGCGGAGAAAGAACCAATCCGCAAACGGTCCTGAAACTCCGGCCTGCCCAACAGTTCGAGCAGATGATCGAGATCTATTCCCCCGTCGGCGGACATCCTGACCTCGACCACCGTGGACAGACTTTCCCTCCAGGAGATCTCGTTCGAGTGATGTTCGTAGGGTCCGACGAATATCACCGGCTGCCGTTGTTCGATATGCTCCAGGAGCGCGGGCATGCTTTCGACACCCACGAAACCCCGCAACAGACCGTAAAGGAGAGAACGGCTGGCTGCGGGCAGCTTCACCCCCACCAGCTGCTGCATCCGGTCAATGGCACCGGTCGCCCCCGTGCCGCAGGCGATGATCCGGCCATCGGGGCCGGCGTTCAGGGCTCGCTTGATCATCTCCTCAGCCTGGTGCAGAAGATCGGTGGTCACCCGCCCACTGAGATCATCCTCCGTGTGGCTGTTTGCATAGAGCCTTTGCAGGGAAATCAGATAGTCTTCCACAAATGCCAGAGAACGCCCGGACGCGGTGTAATCTGCGTAGAGCATCAGCCGCTCGCCGAAGGGGGTCTGGATGAACGCATCGACACCGATGATCTGGCGGCGCAACTCTTTCAGATCGAGAGTGGTCTGAGACATAGAGCTTTTCCAATCAATTCCAGTGAAGTTAAGCCAGACAATCTAAACGGATACTATCAACCTAAAAATCTGTGCAACCTTCCGAAAGACGAACCGCAGAGGCGCAAAGACACAGCGAACACTTTCAAAGAAAGATCATTCTTTGTCTCCGCGGTTCAAATTCATAAATCAATTTTGCACAGGATTATTGAGAACTTACAGTGGTAGATGAGACTTTTTCATCGCAGGCAAAGATAGACAGCGGATTGTATCAGGAGTTTCTCGGCTGTCTAAGCTGCAGCCCGATCAGGCGCGCGAGCAGAATCGCCAGATAGAACTGTCCCACGATGGCCTCTACCGCTGACCAGGAGCGAGGCCCCCTGGTGGCCGCAACGATATCGCCGTAGCCGAGGGTGCTGAGCGCGACGAGGCTGCAGTAGATGAAATCATCCAGGGAAAATGCCGTTTCCGGACGGACACTGGTTAATTCGACCGGATTAAACGGACGATCTTTTCAGATCTACCCTTGTAGGGCCGAATTCATTCGGCCAGCAGCCGGTTGGCTGAATCCAGGCAGCGGTCGAATAAATTCGACCCTACAATACTTCAAACGCCGCCTTTCTCTCCAACCACCGCCTGGGCGGCACCAAGACGTGCGAGCGGTACCCTGAAGGGTGAACAGGAAACGTAGTCCAGACCGACCTTCTGACAAAATGCGATGGAGTCCGGATCTCCGCCATGCTCACCACAAATGCCCATCTTCATGTCTTCGTCCACTTTCCTGCCATCGGCCACCGCCATCTCGACCAGCCGGCCGACCCCTGCGGTATCCAGTGACTGGAACGGATCTTTTTCCAGCAGTTCCTTTTCCAGATAATCCGGGAGGAAATTATTGACATCGTCCCGACTGTATCCAAACGTCATCTGCGTGAGGTCGTTGGTGCCGAAACTGAAAAAATCCGCGTGCTCTGCGATCTGCTCAGCGGTGAGCGCGGCTCTGGGCACTTCGATCATGGTGCCCACCGGAATATCCAGAGGGTCCGAATATCCCATCTCCTTTGACACGATGGCTATCGTGCGTTCGGCGAGTTGCCGGAGCATATCCAGCTCCTTGTCCACACCCACCAGGGGGATCATAATCTCCGGCTGCGCGTCTATCTCCGCCCATTTGCATTCGATGGTAGCCTGGGTGATGGCGGTAACCTGCATCTCCAGGACCTCGGGATAGGTGACGGATAAACGACAGCCGCGATGACCCAGCATGGGATTGGCTTCGTGCAGCATAGCCACCCTGGCCTGAAGTTTCTCAAGCGATACGCCGAGCTCTTCAGCCAGTGCAGCCTGCAACTTCTCGTCATGGGTCAGAAATTCATGCAGCGGCGGATCCAACAGGCGCACGGTAACGGGCAGCCCCTTCATGGCGGTAAAGATACCCTTGAAGTCCTCCCGCTGCGTGGGCAGCAGTTTATCCAGTGCCGCCCGCCTCTGCTCCTCTGTTTCGGCCAGGATCATTTCGCGCATCCGGGTAATGCGCTCACCCTTGAAAAACATGTGCTCGGTCCGGCAAAGACCTATACCTTCCGCGCCATACTGCCGGGCCCGGACTGCGTCCTCCGGCGTATCCGCGTTGGTGCGGACCGCCAGCTTGCGATGATGATCCGCCCAGCCCATGAGGGTATTGAATTCGTCCGACAGCTTTGGATCCTGGGTGCGCACGTTGCCCGCCATCACCTCCCCCGTGGATCCGTCGATGCTGATCACATCCTGATCCCCGAATGTCCTGCCGTTGACGGTCATAACCCGTTTCTCTTCGTTGATCAGTATCTCGCCGGCACCGGCGACACAGCATTTACCCCACCCCCTGGCCACGACGGCCGCATGACTGGTCATGCCTCCTGTCGAGGTCAGAATGCCTTCAGCAACATGCATGCCGCTGACATCCTCGGGACTGGTTTCTTTGCGCACCAGCAACACCGACTCACCGGCATAGGCCCGCTCCACCGCTTCGTCGGCGGTAAATGCCAGTCTGCCCGCCGAGGCACCGGGGGATGCCGGCAGGCCCCGGGTAAGGACATCACGCTCCGCCTCCGGGGCAAATGTGGGCAATAACAACTGGTTCAGATCCGTTGCCGGTACGCGCAACAGCGCTTCTTCTTCGGTGATCCTCCCCTCCATGACCATGTCCACCGCGATCTTGACGGCAGCAAGCCCGGTGCGCTTGCCGGTGCGGGTCTGCAGCAGAAACAGGGTGCCACGCTCGATGGTGTATTCGATATCCTCCATCTCCCGGTAATGATTTTCCAGGATAGCCTTGATCTCGAGCAGCTGTTCGTAGATCTCGGGACGCCACTTCACCATCTCCGCCAGGGGCTGAGGCGTCCGAATACCGGCAACCACGTCCTCCCCCTGGGCATTGACCAGAAATTCACCGTAAAACTCGTTCTCACCGGTGGAGGGGTCGCGGGTGAAGGCAACCCCGGTTCCGGAGTCCTCGCCCATGTTGCCGAACACCATTGTCTGCACATTGACCGCAGTGCCGAACAGACCGGTTATCTCATTGATCTGACGATATCGGATCGCCCTGGGGATGTTCCAGCTCTTGAAAACCGCCTCTATGGACTTTTCCAGCTGCTCGTAGGGATCCTGGGGGAAATCCTCGCCTGTTCCCTTACGGTACACCGACTTATAGGCCTCTATGAGCTCTTCCAGTCCGGCTTCATTGAGCTCCGTATCCAGGGTCACCCCGAAGTCCGCCTTGATGCGGTCGAATTCCGACTCGAACTTTTCGTGGTGCACACCCATCACCACATCGCCGAACATATTGATCAGACGCCGATAGGCATCCAGCGCGAAACGCCGGTTGCCGGAGACCCGTGCCAACCCTTCCATCGCCTTGTCACTCAGCCCCAGGTTCAGGACCGTGTCCATCATGCCGGGCATGCTGACCGCGGCACCGCTGCGCACCGAGACGAGCAAGGGATCTTCTTCGGAACCGAACTGCTTGCCGAGTTCCTGCTCTACGACACTCATATTCTCCCGGACCTCATCCATGAGGCCATCCGGCAGCCTGCCCCCTATCTCGTAGTAATCGGCACAGGACTTGGTGTCGATGGTGAAGCCCGGGGGAACCGGCAGCCCGATGGAGGTCATTTCCGCCAGATTCGCTCCCTTACCCCCGAGCAGGCTCTTCATCTCCTTGTTTCCTTCGGACTTGGTCTTGCCGAAGTAGTGGACGTGTTTTTTGGGTTTCATGCTGGCTTTCTCTGACATATCGATTAGATACCGCGTTTAATGTGGTGTTTACTGGAATTCCGTTGAAATCAGGGCAGAAAGTATACACATAAAAAAAGCTGATGGCAGGGAAAGCCTGTGGAATCGAGCGATCCTTCGTTGGGCAGGCGCACCAAAGAATAAGCAGTCTGCGTTTCGCCGCATACAACGCTTGCCACTGACCGCTGATTGCAGACCGCTGACCGCTTAAAGCCTCCCTAATCGTACAGATGTTCCGCCCAGCGGCCGTCCAGGTAGATCTCTCTCTTCATGCGCAGCCAGTGCTCCTCCGATCCGGCGATGTGTGAAAGGGCGGTATCCAATGCCTTGGATTGCTCCCTTATTCCCGCAACATACACATGGGTTTTCGGGTCCTGTATCAATTCCCATACCTCGGCGGCGTTTTCCTCGAGCTTGTTGCCCAGAGCCGAAGGATCATCGAACGCGGGGCGGGAACTCAGCGCCTCGAAGGCCTTGAAGGTCCCGGCATCATAATAGTGGCTGATGTCATCCTTGACGTCGTTCATGTAGAGCATATCCAGCCCGCTTTTGGCCCCATAGAAGAGGCGTACCTTGCCCTTCCACTCTTCCTCCTCCTCATAGATATGCTTGATGAAAGCACGAAACGGGGCGATTCCGGTGCCGGTACCCACCATCAGCATATTCGCCGAACTGTCTCTTGGCATGATGAAATGGCGTCCATAGGGACCGGTAACCTGGATCTCCTCCCCGACACCCGCATCACACAAATAGTTCGAGCATTTGCCCGGGTACTTTTCGCCGCTGACCTCATCAATATAGAAACAGCGTCGCACGCAAATGGCAATCTCCGTTCGGTGTCCCCCTTCACCCTTCCTGGTACTGGCGATGGAGTACAACCGCATGTGATGATCATTCCCGAAATCGTAGGGCGGTGGAGCCAGAACACCGATACTCTGACCCTCCACATAGACAAACGAGGGTGCCGGAATATCCAGGATGAGTTGACGGACCTCGGCTTCGGCACTTTCACTCGTAATACGATCGCTGCTCACGAGCGTCGCCCTGAAGGGCCTGCTTATATCGTAGGTCTTAGGCTGAATAAAGAATTCTTCTGTCATGATTTCAACCCCAATTCGATCTGATTATCACATTGATCCCCTTCTGAATCCGTACTGCATTTTCCGCTGCAGGCTCCGCAGCCACCTGCCTTTTCCCGATAGGGACCGAATTCCGGGTGCCGCACCGCAAACCGGCGTGACAGGTTCTGGACGCCCACCCAACCAAACAGGACTGCGAATATGACAATGACCGCCAGCAGATAAGTCCCCATCAGTGTCCCCCGAGTCCCGCAAATCCCATGAAGGTGAGAGACAGGATGCCTGCGAGCATAAAGCTGATGGCCGACCCCCGACTGATGGAGGGTACGTCGGCCAGATCCAGTTTTACCCGCAGACCTGCCATCAGCATCAGGGCCAGTGTAAATCCCGCACCGGCACCCGCACTGTAGACAAGGCATTGCAGAAAATCATATTCCTTGAAGGTCTGAAAAAGGGCCAGCCCGAGGATAGCGCAGTTGGTGGTGATCAGAGGCAGAAAGATACCCAGTGCCCTGAACAGTTCCGGGCTGATCTTCTTTATCGAGATCTCCACCAGTTGAACCGCGGACGCGATCACGGCGATGTAGCAGATGAGCCTGAGAAACTCCAGGTTGAACTCAACCAACAGCATGTTGACCCCGTAGGCGCAGAGGGAACTGACGAGCATCACGAACATGGTGGCAAGCCCCATATTCCAGGCGGTATCGAGTTTCGCCGACACACCGAGAAACGGACAAAGGCCGAGAAAAAACGCGAGAACGAAATTGTTGATGATGAACGCGTTAAGGAAGATAAAACTGAGATCATCCGGTTGCACGGGCGGCCTCCTGCTGCTTCAGGATCTTCCGCTGCTTGCGCTCCTTCAACCAGGAAAACAACAGCAGCCAGGCACCAATAACGAAAAA
>JAHEHQ010000126.1 GCA_024644505.1 Gammaproteobacteria bacterium | reverse complement strand
CCTGAGCAGCGCCTCATCCAGCTGCCCCTGATCGGCCAGGATACGGGTAATCCTGATCTGTGCCTCGTAGTAAAGCTCTCCTTTTCCCACCTGTTCGTAGAAAGCTATCGCGGCATCGAACTTACCCTCTGATTCGTCAAGCCGACCGAGGTAGTAAGCGGTTTGATCCTGCATTTCACCGTCCTGCCTGAGTTGCAGGAAATGCCTTCGTGCCACGTCCGGTTTTTCCAGCTGCACGGCCAGAATACCCAGGGAATAAACGATATCGGGGTCCCCTGGTGTGAGTCGTTGAACCTTGAGAAACTGGCGATAGGCCTTTTCGTAATCACCCTTGTCGACCAGCAGCTTGGCCAGGGCGATATTCACCGACGGATCCTTGGGGATCCTGGCGGCGGCCGTCTCCAATACGGCCAAAGCCCCGTCCTTGTCACCCTTTATCACCAAAATCCGGCTCAACAGCACATAGGCCTTGCCCCATTTTGGATGTTCATCGATGACGCGCCTGATCTCCTGCTCGGCGACCTGGTTCTGCTTCCAGCTCAGGGCCAGTCGCGCGGTGGCATAGCCTGCCCTGGGATCCTGGGGATGGGATTCGGCCAGCCGCCTCATCAGGCGCATTCCGGCATCCTGGTCACGGGACTTGGCAAGGGCAGCCATGACGAGCAGGAAACCGTCTCTGCCGGTGCTTTCGGCAATGGCCATGATCGCCTGGATATTCTCAGTCACTTTTTCCGGATGATTTTCATCCAGATAAAGCATTACCGCCAGCTGGCGGGCAGGTACTTCATTGGGGGCTATCCTCACCCACTCCCTAACCGCACGCAATGCCAGATCCCTTCTCTTGACGGCCAACGCGATGCGTGCCGCCCGTTCTGCCGCCTGGGCATCACCTGTCAGCACGGCGGTTTGCAGCTGATGGCGGTAGGCCATCTCCAGATCACCCCGCTGCGCTGCAATCTCTCCCACCAGTGCACTGAATACCGCATCGGCATCCAGTTCGTCCATGGGGGCTTCCGGTGGTTCGAAGGGCAGCACCACGGAATCAGGCTTGGCGGTGGTCTGTTCCGGGGTGGTTGTCGCACACCCTGCAAACAGTAGCGGGCCACACAACAGCATGGCATTGATTACCCGCAAATTCATTGGTCTTTTAGTGCCCTATCGATGTAATAATTACGGATCCAGCGCTTCCGTGGTGTTTCGCAGCAAGGCGCAGTGCGCAGGGGATGGCCGGCACCCTTGCCAAGCACTGCAACGCGGCGGCGGGACACCACGGAAGCGCCCTTCGGGTGAGCTTGTCAGCGCCCATGGACGGCGTTACGCCTCTTGACAAGGGAAGCTGCCATTGCCTGCGAGGCGTGCCTTGCCATGAACGCTGACAAGCTCACTGTATTCGTAATTATTACATCGATAGGGCACCAGCTGCCTCCCAGTTCCCGGATCGACTCCTCTCATCATAACAGGCGGACCGTAAATTCTGGAAACCAACTTAAAATATTCTCATGAAACTTGAATTTAACCCCTTGATAATTCAAAATTTCGAAACGCAGGTATCCCCGCTGAATCCCTATGTCACTGCTCGCAATAGGTCTCAATCACAAAAACGCACCGGTAAGCATCCGTGAAAGGGTGACCTTTGGCCCGGATATTATCGTCGGCGCCCTTCGAAGCCTGACCCAGCGCCCCGGAATAGAAGAGGCGATCATCCTCTCCACCTGCAACCGGACGGAGGTCTACTGCGCGTTGACGGATGCCGCTCCGGAGGATATCAGCCACTGGCTGAGCGAGTTCCACGGTCTTGAGCTGGAGACCATCTCACCCTATTTATACGGCCACGAAAACCGGAAGGGTGTGCAGCACCTGCTGAATGTCGCCTGTGGATTGGATTCCATGGTGCTGGGAGAACCCCAGATACTGGGCCAGGTAAAACAGGCCTATCAAACCGCCACGGATGCCGGGAGTGTCGGAAAACTGCTTGGCCGCCTGTTCCAGCACACCTTCTCCGTGGCCAAACAGGTTCGGACCGATACGGCCATCGGGCACAGCCCGGTGTCCGTTGCCTTCGCCGCCGTCAGCCTGGCAAAACAGATCTTCAGCGACCTGACCGAACAAACGGCCCTGCTCATAGGTGCCGGCGAAACCATTGAGCTGGCTGCCCGCCATCTCCACCAACAGGGGGTCGGCCGCATTATCGTCGCCAACCGGACCATGGAACGGGCCCACAGCCTGGCCAACCAGTTCCAGGGTTACGCCATCGCCCTGACCGAACTCCCCGCTCATCTGGCCGAGGCGGACATCGTCATCTCTTCCACCGCCAGCCCGCTGCCTGTGCTGGGCAAGGGCACCGTCGAGAGTGCACTGAAAAAACGCAAGCACCAGCCCATGTTCATGGTGGACATTGCCGTTCCCCGGGATATTGAGGCCGAGATCACGGACCTGAAAGACATCTATCTGTACACGGTGGACGACCTTCAGGAAGTGGTTGCGGAGAACATGCGCTCACGGCAGGAAGCTGCCGAGCAGGCCGGTGAGATCATAGAGCTGCATACCGAGGAGTTTATGGGCTGGCTGCGCTCCCTGGATGCCGCCGGTATGGTTCAGGATTACCGGCGTCAGGCGGAAAAAATGCGCAACGAGGTGCTGGAGCGGTCCTTGCGCCAGCTCAGGAAAGGCACACCCCCCGAGGAAGTGCTGCATTTTCTCGCCCGCACCCTGACCAACAAGCTTCTGCACACACCCAGCACCCAGATCAGGCAGGCTGGATTCGAAGGCCAGATGGAACTGTTGGAGGCGGCCAATACCCTGTTCCAGATCCAGGATTCCGACGGCGGTAAATGAAGCCGTCCATCCGCAGCAAACTCGAGCGGATCACCGAGCGGTTCGAGGAGATCACCGCCCTGCTCGCCGACCCGGAGATTCAGGGAAATCAGAACCAGTTTCGCGGTCTGAGCCAGGAGTATGCCCAGCTCGACCCGGTGGTCGATTGCTTCGGCCGCTACCAGAGCGCCGAACAGGCGATCTCCAGCGCCAGGGAAATGCTGGAGGACCAGGAGATGGCGGAACTGGCACGGGAGGAAATGGAACAGGCCCGGCAGTTGCAACGGAACCTGGAACCCCAGCTCGAACTGCTGCTGATACCGCCGGACCCCAATGATCAGCGAAATGTCTTTCTGGAGATACGGGCGGGCACCGGCGGCGCCGAGGCAGCGCTTTTTGCCGGCGACCTCAACCGTATGTACCTGCGCTTTGCCGAACTGCAGGGCTGGAAGGCGGAGACCATCAGCGAAAGCCCCGGGGAACAGGGAGGATACAAAGAGATCATCAGCCGGGTCAGCGGGACCGGCGTCTATTCCAGACTGAAGTTCGAATCGGGGACCCACCGTGTACAGCGGGTCCCGGACACCGAATCCCAGGGGCGCATCCACACTTCGGCCTGTACCGTGGCCATCCTGCCGGAGGCAGACGCCATCGACGGTGTGGAGATCAACAACAGCGACCTGCGCATAGACACCTACCGCGCCTCAGGGGCCGGCGGTCAGCACGTCAACAAAACCGATTCCGCCGTTCGCATCACCCACCTGCCCAGCGGTATCGTGGTCGAGTGCCAGGACGAGCGATCCCAGCACAAGAACAAGGCCCGCGCCATGTCCCTGCTTCAGGCAAAGCTGCTTGCCGGTCTGCAGCAGGAACAGGACATCGAGCAGGCGCAATCCCGCAAGCTTCAGGTGGGCAGCGGCGACCGTTCGGAACGAATACGAACCTATAACTTCCCCCAGAACCGGGTCACGGATCACCGGATCAACCTGACCCTGTATAAGCTCGAAGAGATCATGCAGGGGGCCCTGGATCAGGTGATCGACCCCCTGATACAGGAACATCAGGTCGAGCAACTGGCCCTGTTATCCGAAGAGAACGGCTGAGAACCACCGCCGATTCGGGCAATCCGGATGCTGCCGCCTGACACTCCCCCCCTGACCATCTCCGAGGCACTGGCGAGGGCAGTCCGCCGGCTTGCTCCAATAGAGGACAGTCGCCTCGACGCGGAAGTTCTGCTCGCGTCCGCACTGGGCAAACCGCGTACCCACCTGATTGCCTGGCCCGACAAGCCGTTGAGCCAGACTCAGCAGGAAACCTTCGAAAGGCTGGTGGAGAGGCGCCTGTCGGGAGAACCGGCTGCCTACCTGACGGGGGAGCGGGAGTTCTGGTCCCTGAAGCTGAGGGTGACGGAAGACACCCTCATACCCCGCCCGGAGACCGAGACCCTGGTGCAGCGGGCACTGGAACTGATTCCCGAAGACACTGCCTGGATCATAGCCGACCTCGGGACTGGCAGCGGCGCTATTGCAGCCGCAATTGCCAGCGAGCGCCCCCGCTGCAGACTCATCGCCACGGATATCTCCGGCGCCGCACTTGGCGTAGCCGCGGAGAATTTCAGAAACCTGGGGCTGTTTTCAGTGGATATCTTCCAGGGCGACTGGTTTGGGGCACTACCGGAGGCCATTCTGCTCGACATGATCCTGAGCAATCCCCCCTATGTGGCGGAGGGAGACCCCCACCTCGAACACAACGGGCTCCCCTTCGAGCCGGATGGTGCTCTCATGTCGGGCCCGGAGGGATTGGATGCCGTCCGTTACCTGGTGAAAGGGGCCTCGGGTTATCTGAAGCCGGGGGGCCGGCTGATGCTGGAACACGGAATTCATCAGGGCGAGCCGGTCCGCCGGCTGATGCGCCTGGCGGGGCTGTCGGACATCCAGACCCGACAGGATCCAGGCGGACGGGATCGAATTACCGAGGGAAGAAACCCTGATTGAACCACAGAGTCGCGGAGCATAAATCAATCATTGGGTTTTAAGCCTGGTGCCTCATATGACTAAAACCCTTGATAAATCCTGGTCAAAGGTTAGGATTCCCAAAGCATGGAAGTCGATATCCAGGAAATCATCAAAAACCGGTTGATCGAGTTCAATGAACTCCATCCCGATCCCGATCAGGCGGGCACGGCTGCCTTGATGCTGACGGATCTTGAGGGGGTGATGGAGGTGGAGACTCAAACCGCGCATCTGCTCAGGGTCCGCTACAACGTACTCGAGATAACCCTGGAGCAGATAGATGCGTTACTGATCGAGACCGGCTTCCACGTCAGCACCCGGCTTATCTGTGCGTTGAAGCGGGCCCTTTACTACTACACCGAAGAGACACAACGCACCAACTCCGGCTGTCCCAAGGGCGAGACGAATTGCACCCGCAAGGTATTCATAAACCGCTACCAGCGCAGAGACCACGAGCTGCGTGACCACCGCCCGGAGCACTGGCGAAAATACCTGTAAAGCCGCATTCTCTCCAATCGTATCAACCGCAGGTCACTCGGACTGGCCAGTGTCCGGAACATATTGATCATTCCCGGATACAAATGTCTGTATTGTAACCGGCACAACCAGGTGGAGACCCCGTTTTCCTGTAATTTCCCAACTACAGCATCTTTCGTCATCCCGGCGAAGGCCGGGATCCAGGGAATCTAGCGGCTTACTGGATTCCGGCCTTCGCCGGAATGACGCGGTTTCTGGAACACACCCGTTTATGGACGGATACTGACTACCCATGAATGACGAACAACTGCTGCGTTACAGCCGCCAGATCATGCTGCCCCAGATCGGCATAGAGGGTCAGGAGCGGTTGCTCGATGCCCGGGTGCTGATCATCGGTCTGGGCGGACTCGGCTCCCCGGCGGCCATGTATCTTGCCGCAGCCGGCGTCGGAACACTGGTACTGGTCGATTTCGACCGGGTGGACCTCACCAATCTGCAGCGTCAGATCATCCATGGCACGGACCGCATCGGATCACTCAAGGTCGAATCAGCCCGGGAGACCCTGCTCGGCCTGAATCCCGAATGCCGGATCGAAATCCTGCCGAAAGCCCTGGAGTACGACGAACTGGTCAGTCAGGTGGCGGAGGTCGACCTGGTCCTGGACGGGAGCGACAACTTCACGACCCGGTTTGCCGTCAACGATGCCTGTTTCAGCAACGGCAAACCCCTGGTCTCCGGTGCAGCGATCCGGATGGAGGGCCAGGTGGGCGTCTTCAGTGGTGACCCAGGCGGCCCCTGCTACCGCTGCCTTTACGGGGGAGGGGGTGAACTCGATGAAAGCTGCTCGGAGAATGGCGTGCTTTCACCCCTGGTCGGCATTATCGGCAGCGTGCAGGCCATGGAGGCAATCAAGATTATCACGGGGGCCGGCACACCCCTGACGGGCCGGCTGCTGTTGCTCGATGCCCTGCACATGGAGTGGCGCTCCCTGAAACTGAAAGCAGATCCCGCATGCCCGGTTTGCCAGAACACGGGGGGAGAAAAATGACGGCTTCCTCTGCGACCGGAGGCTCACGCGATTATCTGGACAGACTGCGCAGAGACATCGTTTTCTCGGAAAACGTGAGGGGACAGACCCTCAACTTTCACACGACATGGGGCTTGTTCTCACCAAAGGGGCTCGATGCCGGAAGCCGGCTGCTTCTGGAACACCTGGAGATCTCCCCCGGAGACGACACCCTGGACCTGGGCTGCGGATACGGCCCTCTGGGCCTGATCATGGCCAGACTGGCCCCCCGGGGTACCCATGTCCTGGTGGACAAAGACTTCGTGGCGGTCGACTACAGCCGGAAAAATGCTGAGCTCAACGACATCACCAACGTCGAATGCTTTTTGAGCAACGGCTTCGATCAGATTGGCAGGCGCCGGTTCGATCTGATCGTATCGAATCTTCCGGCAAAGGTGAGTAAGGAGCTTTACTACCTTTATTTCCATGACGCCCTTGATCACATGAAGCCGGGAGCCCGGTTCTACGTCGTCACCATCAGCGGCATCAGAAAGTTTATCCAGAAAGCTTTCCAGGAAGTGTTCGGCAACTATGCGAAAATCAAGCAGGGAAGCACCTATACCGTGGCCCTGGCCCGTGCTCCGTCGTCGCGTTCAGGACAGCTTCGGGACAATTCAGGCAATGCCGCCGGTTGATTGCTTGGGGTTAATACCCATAGCGGTGCCGATGAAATCAGGTTAAACTCTCAAAGTGTGATCCTCCGCACAGTGGAGGGGTGGTAATAAAAAACGAAATGTCCGGTCGGCCCAAACCCCGCTGACTGTAGCACCCGACCTGGAAGACCTGCCGTCTTCGCAATCCCAGTTTGTTCCGGTCTTCGTGTCCTCCTGAGCCTCGGGTGAATGAATATTC
>JAHEHQ010000125.1 GCA_024644505.1 Gammaproteobacteria bacterium | reverse complement strand
AGAAGCAACAGATACTCCTTTTTCCGGACAATCCGCGGCGCCTCATCTGCCGCAGTAAGCATTTCCACTTCCACAGGAATCGGCGCGACATAGGCCGGATCCCTGCGGGCAATGGCCAGCAACATGCGCAGGGTGGTCAGCCCGGTGGCTGTCCCGTCATACATCCCCTTGTTGTAGACATTGCTGTGATAGTACTCGATACCCCGGGTGATCACACCCGCACCGAACAGCATGCCATAGATGGGCTCGGACCCGGGTGAAGCACTGACGCGCAGTACCGGCCGCTGGATAAGCTCCACTTCCGTGTGAACGTCCCCGGCCCAGTTCAGCAGCCTGCGCAGACCTCGATCCCTGTCACCCCGGATACCGACATCGCCGATGTTCACGTTGGTGCTGCCACCCCGCAGCAAACCCAGGACGGGCAGACGGGTAAAGGACCTGTTGTTGAAAAGTGCGGTGAGGGCTGCCTGTACGGTACCGTCACCGCTGTTGAGCGCCACCAGATCGACGGCATGGCCGGCAAACTCATCGAGTACCCCGGACACCTCCGCGGGCGTCCGCGCCTCAAGGTGCAGGGTATCGGGATGTGCCTTGACGATCTCCCTGACGGCTTCAATTCCCCGCCTGTTTCTGCCGCTGCCCGGATTACTGAGCAGACCCACCTTTAAGGGCCTGTTGCCCGCGGCGCGTTCCGCTACCAGGGCCCGGGCTTCGCTCTCGGTCATGTTCAGTCCCAGGTTGGCTAATGTCTGAACCAGCGCGCCGCCAGTGACCGGTCTTCACCGTGAGGGCCTATCTCGATCAACCATGAATACAAAGGGCCTTGGGTGTATCGGGTCTGTACCGCCATCACCAGGCGGATGATCAGAAACAGACTGGATACCAGGGTCCAGACAGCCACCGCCTCGAGCGCCAGATCGGGGCGACCCGCAAGCCACCCTATGGTCATAAGGATCAGACAGGGGTTTCGACGCGCCGTGATCAGACGGGTAAAAGAGTCAATCCGACGCCAGCTGTAGATGCCGAAACTGCCGAGCCACTGGCTGAAGGCCCCTTCCACCAGGCGACCCGCGATATAACCGACAAAAATCAGTACGATCGTCAGCGTCAGATCGGCGGGAAGCAGCACTGGAGCAAAAGATGCCAGCCCCAGTCCCCAGGCCATGTACCAGATCGGGGGATGCAGCAGATCCAGGACATGGTCAAGGTAGTTGCCCACCGGGCTGGATGTCACGGTGACACGGGCCAGCTTCCCGTCGACGGTGTCGAGAAAGGTCATGATCCAACCCATGACAAGGCCGGCCGCGAGATCGCCCTGATAGAACAGGATACCGGCCAGCACCGCCAGAACCCAGCTGACCGCGGTCACGTGGTTTGGCCTGAGTCCGAACCGAACGCACAACCTGGTGACCCAGCGGGCCGGCACCGGCCAGACCCATTTGGTGACCAGGTCGGTGACGCCCTTGTATGCATTCTTGAACAGGTGGTGTTCCAGCTGCCGGGCGTTGTCCCGGTTTACCGGCAACACGAAGGCCGCCTGGGCCTTCTTCAGCCTTATCTGGGATGGGGGCACCAACGTCTCGGGGGTTTCCGTTCTAAGCCCCTGGGGAAGCTCAGCATTACCCCCCTGGATATGGGCTTTGACCCTGGTACCCATCTCTGGGGTAACTCTCCCTGCCACAATCTCCGAAGTATCTCCGGCATCGACCCGCAGCAGGGTGTCGGGCGCATCGATGAGATTCGCCATTACCCGCACATCGTAAACGTAGTCTCCCCTGAACAGGACCAGGATGCCGCCGGCGGGAATCCCTTCCAGGTTTTCCACAAACTCGATATCCGCACCGGATTCCAGGCCGGTAATGCGGTTCTTTCGGAGATACTGGGCCAGTTCACGCCTGATCCTTTGCGCGTTGGTCAGCCCCCATAGCTGTACAGGGGATTCGTTGAAGATATGGATATAGAGAGACATTGGTCCAGGTGCGGGAAAAAAATTTGTACTGAGGCTTACCAGGGCAGCATACTGAACGGGCTATCGCAGGCCTGTTGACCGGGTCGGCAACGGCGTAGGGTATAATAATTTGATGCACCCCGCAAAGCCAGCCGACCCCGTTGCAGATATGGATGGATCCGGGCATACCGCGCCGTCCCGTCGAAACGGCGGTTTTATGTTCGCCCATCTATCGGACCTTCACTTGTCGGATCCAAGTGGTGTCCGGACCCGGGACCTGCTGAACAAGCGTATGCTGGGCTACCTGTCATGGCGCCGTCACCGGAGAGAAGAACACAGTGGGGAAGTGGTGAACGCACTGGTGCGGGATCTGAAGCGTGTCGATCCCCGGCACATCGTGATTACCGGGGATCTGACACACCTCGGACTGCCGGAAGAATTCCGCGAGGTTTCCGAATGGCTTTCCGAACTGGGTCCGCCGGGCGGAATCACGGTGATACCGGGCAACCACGAAACCTATATCGATACGCGCTGGAATGACACCATGGCCCGATGGTTGCCTTACATGGTTTCGGATACAGCGCCGGCATTAAGCACCGGTATTACCTCCGAGACCGTTTTTCCAAGTTTGAGAGTTCGTGACGGAATTGCCTTCCTGGGGGTCTCCTCCGCCAAGCCCTCGGCTCCCTTTCTCGCCATCGGCAGCGTTGGGTCCGCCCAGCTCGAAGCCCTGGATCGGCTGCTCTTGGAAACCGGCCAAATGAAATTGTACAGGGTCTTGCTCATTCACCACCCCCCCCTCAAAGAGACGCTGGGCTGGCGAAAGCGGCTCGTGGATGCAAAGCGGCTGCGCGATGTCCTGCGGCGCCGTGGGGTAGAACTGGTTCTGCACGGCCATGCCCATCGTCCGGCAGACGGCTACCTGGAGACAAGCGCCGGCGTCTCCCCTGTCATCGGTGTCCCCTCGGGCTCGGCAATCGGCCTGAAACTCGGGCGTCGCGCCGGCTACAATCTGTATCGGGTCACCCGGACAGGGAAAGATTGGGAGTTGACCGTGGAGTCCCGCGGCTATTCCCCGGAATCAGGAGAGTTTGTATCAGTGGACACGCGTGATCATAAGGGAGGCAAGCAGCAGAATCAGGGCAATAGGTCCCAGAGTGGTGATCAGGGGATTCAACTCCAGCATCAGTCCCAGGTTGGCGACTAGCTGATTGATCAATTGAAAGCTGATGCCGATTATGGCGGCAAGCACTGTCCGTTTTCCGGCACTCGATGAACGGAGGGGACCGAACACAAAGGGAAAGGCAAGCGCGATCATGGCGGCAATGGCGAGGGGCATGCTGGCTTTTTGCCAGAAGACCAGCTCGAAGCGTTTCGTGACCTGGCCGCTCGCTTCGAGATAACCCACGTACTCGTAGAGATCCAGAGGCGACAGACTTTCGATGGGAATGTCCAGTACCTGGAGCTGCTTCGCAGTCAGGTAGGACTGCCAGGTCTGCTCCTCCTCCTTGCGCGTCTCAACGGTGCCTGCTTTGAAGTCTTTCAATATCAGTCCCTTGTACTTCCATTCCTGTTCCGAGCCGGTATCTGCCTCGTCAGCATGCAGATACATCGCCAGTCCTCTTTGAACCGGATCGAACTCGAATATGTGAATATCTGTTGGAACCAGCCCGTCGTGGATGTTACGGACATTGATGAAACGATTGCCCTGCCGGATCCAGAAACCGTGCCGCTCGATCAGCGTATCCTCACCGGACATCGCACTGGACTGGTGGGTTATCGCTATCTGCTGGAGCGAAGGGGTAACGAACTCCATGGTAAGAGCGACAGCCAGCACAAACAGAAATCCCGTCTTCAGCGTGGCAAGACCGATGCGCCAAATCGAAACCCCTGCGGCGCGCATGGCGGTAAGTTCACTGTGGCGAGCCAGCCCACCCAGGGCGCTGATGGTCCCCAGCAGGGCAATGAACGGCATCAGCTCCACCAGGTAGCCGGGCATCATCAGGGCTTCGTACACAAATGCGTCAACCAGTCCGTAGTCCCCCACCCCGATGTCCTCGAGCTGGCGTATGAGATCGAGCAGGGTAAACAGCGGCAGCAGGATCAGGCTCGCAAGCAGGTATGCGCGGGCAAGCGCCATCCCGATGTAGCGATCCAGAATCGTCATTTCCCCAGTGACCTCAGATTCGGCAGCAACAGCAGCAAAACCAGTAAACCAAGCAACGCCTCGGGCCACCAAAGCCCCGGAAAGGGCCCGACAACCCCCTGCTGCACCCAGTTCTTGGCCATGACGCTGAGACCGTAGTAGATCGCGTAGATCAACGCCGCGATGACCGCCTTGGTATATTGGCTGCTTCGGGGTGTCGCGCGGCACAGGGGCACCCCCAGAATACCCAGCAGCAGGGTGGTAACCGGGGTGGAGAAGCGCCACTGCAGCTCGGCCAGATCTTTGGGCAGCGTAGAGTCGATCAACTGCCGCGTACCGACGGCCTTGCTCTTGGCACGGTAATAACTCTCATCCTCACCCTCCAGGATGACTGAGAGGTCCTTGAATCTCATCTTGACGTCCTGGGTCCCGGGCAGATCGATGTGATAAGCCACGCCGTTGCGAAACTTCAACACCGGTGGTGCAAAGGGGTTTGTCACCGGCTGCCACGCCTGCTCAGCATTGATGACGAGAACCCGCTCATCGGAAATCTGATAAAAATAGACCTGTTCCAAACGGTTCTCACTGTTGTTTATGTGTTCTGCATAGATGACGGTGCCCGATTTCTCCGCCGAGTAAAACTGGGCAGATTCCAGTTTGTCCAGATTGAACTCCGCCTCCGCCTGTGCCCTGAGCAGATAGCTCTTCTGGTAGGCCCAGGGCCTGACCACGAGCGAAAGGCTGCCTACGATAAATGCGACAATCAGAGAGAACAGAAAGACGGTTCGCACCAGTTGAAGTTCACTGATTCCGGAGGCGTTGAGGGCCATTATCTCGTTGTCGCTGTACAGGCGCCCAATCCCCATGACCACGGAGAGATAGAGGGCTACGGGCAGTAGAACCTCGATGGCAATAAGTGATCTGAGCAGCGTCAGATAGATGACCGTGGCGGCGGGCAGCAGCCCGGCAGCCGCATCCGCCGTGTAGCGGGCCGCATTGTAGCTCATGAAAATCACCACCAGGATAGTGGTAACGGTCCCCAGCGGGAGCGCGGTTTCCCGAATCAGGTATCGGCTTATGATCAACGGCTTGAGCCTGCAAGGGTCATCTCAGTAGCACCTTATCGATAAACGGGATGCTCTACGGCAACAGGTCAAGTATACGGTGAAACGCCTGCCGATCCCCAGGGAAAAGCGATATAAATCAACCGGGGCATCGATTTAAGGGGGATATTGAAATTACCCATATTTACTGTAAAATCACCGGGTTATTATTTGCCAAAGGTTGCTGAGGACAATATCCAGTGTCGGTCGGGACTGGTTTATGGCTCCAACTGACAGGCACCGGTTGACCCCGTTGCCGCATACTGCAGGTGATGGCAGGGCATTGCGCCCCCAGGTGTGGATTGCAACCTTTGGATCAGCGAGATTTAGAGATATGAAAGCGATTATTCTGAGCGCCGGACACGGTCGAAGACTGCTGCCGATGACAGCCAGTATCCCCAAGTGCCTTCTTGATATTCATGGGCAGTCCGTCCTCGAGTGGCAGATCGATCATCTCCTGGAAAATGGTGTAGACGAGATCACGGTCGTGGTCGGCTACGGCGCAGACCTGGTGGAGGCGCGGCTGGGTGAGGTTTATCCTTCGCAGAAGGTGAAGACCCTTTACAATCCGTTTTTTGACGTAACCGACAATCTGGCAACCGTATGGATGGCCAGAGAAGAGATGACCGGGGATTTTATCCTCCTCAACGGTGATACCCTTTTCGAATCCGAGCTGCTGAGAAGTCTGTTGAGCGCGCCCCACAAACCCATAACCCTGGCTCGTGACCTCAAACCGCGCTACGACTCGGATGACATGAAGATGACCCTCGATGGCGACCGCCTGCTCAGAGTCGGAAAAGATCTCGGGAATGGGGCAGTGGACGGTGAATCGATTGGTATGATGCTGTTTCGTGGCAGGGGGGGCGAGCAGTTCAGGGAAGCCGTGGAAACGGCAATGCGCAAGCCGGTGGCGCTTAGACAGTGGTATCTGTCGGTTATCGACAAATTGGCCTCACAGGGCGAAGTCTGGAGCCATTCCATACAGGGCCTGCAGTGGGGGGAGCTCGATTATCCCGTGGATCTCGACAGGGCATTGAAGATGGCGGCGGGCTGGCTGGTTTCCAAAGATAAACGCCGGCTTGCTTTGTAACTGACTTTTTTAACAGCGCCTCAGGCAGTATATATGCCTGAGGCGTTTTTCCTTTCCAGCAACTGCCGGACAAATATCAGGTCGTTCTCGGTGTCCACGTCGACTGCCGCCTCGGCGAACGGCATGATGACGGCACCGACCTTCATCCCCAATATCCCCGAAATCCTGGATAGTGCCTGATCCAGAGAGAGCCTCCCCAGCAGATACCGCATCACGAACCACCAGCCCAGGATACCTATCACCCGCCAGGGCTTTTTGCGTTGACCCTCCACCTTTTTCCAGAATCCGGCCACACCGCGGGAAGCGGGGGTCATGAATGCAAACAGATTGCAGCTGCAGCACGCCCGGTCGCTGAACCTGAGCACGGTTCTCCTAACCGAAGGAAAGGCTGTCGTTATCAGGTGATGAGGTGCCAGGGCAACGAGCAGGTCACAACCGGATTCTCGTGCCTGGCGGCAGAAATAGTCGACGATCCGGTCATTCAGCAGTGCATGGTCCGACGTGGTCAGAAGCACCGGCTGGTCGCTTTCGACTACGGCCAGGGCGGCAGCAACGCTGGCGCTGGGGCTGTCCTCGTTATCGATCCAGGAATAAGCCCCGGAATCCACACCTGCACGCAATGCTTCCTCACTGTCCAGGATTGCCCGGGGTGGTCCGCACAACAGCCTCGCGCCAACCTCACTGCTTTTTTCCAGGGCCCCGAGCACCCTGAATACCATTGGCCTGCCGCCAACGGCCGTCAGGGCCTTGCACTTGACCCCGGCTGCCCGCGCGACCGGGTCATCCAGGTTCCTGTCCGCCGCCATGACCAGCGCAGTGAAAGGCGTACCGGCATTTGGAGAGGTCACGGGTTCAGTCCAGGTCCTTATGATAGATGCGATACCGCTTGTAGGCCTCACTTCCCAGGGACTCGATGATATTACGCATGCCGGTGTTTTCCTCGAGGATCCATGACATCTCCACTTC
>JAHEHQ010000124.1 GCA_024644505.1 Gammaproteobacteria bacterium | reverse complement strand
GTAGACGCGGCCGGTGAGTTCGGCGTACTCCCGCATCGCCTGGTCGACGAAGCGCGGCACCTCGCTGGCGAAATGGGTGTGGTGATCCACGGAGCCGGCCTGGAAGTCGGGCTGGTTCTGGACGCCGCCGGTGAGCCCCGGGTTGTCGATGTCGACCAGGGCGGGCACCAGCTGCCGCGTGCCTTTTTCGAAGGCATTGAGCCATTGCCGTCGCCATTGGGGGCGAAGCTCCTCGGGTAACCACTCGACAGTTTCCTCGACACCTATCCCCTTGTTGTCGCTCTCCACCGTATCGGCATGCTTGTCGAGCCAGGACCGCAGCTGATCCAGATCCACCGCGCGGATATCCTGCCGATGCCGACTGAGAAACTGCTTCAGCTGATGGACACGACCCTTGGCGCCGAATAGGAGTTCCTGGGCCACGGTGGGGGCCTTGATCCGGGTTTCCGGATCTCCCAGGTACTCCCTGAGCAGTTCCGGTTCCGGCACCAGGGCCTCGCATTGCATGTGGCTGGTGGCGAACCCGTCCATGGCATTGGTGACGGGGATCAGGGAAAGGGCGCTGACCCGGTAACTGATGGCTGCCAGGTCTGCGGCTTCCTGGGGGTTGCTCCCGAACAGGATGGTGTAACCGGAGGGCAGCAGTGCGTACACGTCGTCATGGCCCGCCATGACGTTGAGGGAGTGTCTGGAGACCACGCGTGCCGCCACTTGCAGTACGAACCCGCCGATCTTTTTGCCCACCGTCACGTAATGGGATTCCAGCCCGTAGAGTATCCCCTGGCTGGACGAGGCGTTGGAGATGTATTTCCCGCCGGTGAGGGATGCCCCGAGGGCGCCGCTCTGGGCGGAGTGTTCGCCTTCGGGTTCGAAAAAGAAGGGATGTTTGCCCCAGACGTTGCAACCGCCTTCTGCACGAAAAGACTCGAAGATCTCGGAGATCTCCGTCGAGGGGGTGATGGGGTAACCGATGACGCCGCCACAGACATGGCCCATGACATGGGCAATGGCCCCGTTGCCGTGAATCACGGCCGGGATTCCGGGATACCGGGCTTGGATTTCTGTTGTGTCCTGGGGGCCTTCGCCCGTCAGGTCATCTCTCTTCTTGAGCATCGATTCTCTCCCGATTTGACGCTTTGCAACCTGTGAATACGCTTCCGGACCATCGAGATGACCCAGTAAAAAGCTGGGTGGATCGGCCGGGGAAAAGCCTGCGCGAAAACTAATATATTACTTATAGACCCCGGGTATCCTAGTTAATGATTGTTACAGTTTGATATAAATCCCAAAGCTCCCTGATCATCGAAGGGTTTCATGATCAGGATCAATTTGAGTTTAATAAATTAAGCAATTTCTGATTGATCTTCATACGGCACGGATGAAACATCTTGGATTACGCGTATGCTCCATTCGGGCTAAGGTTGGTCGTTGGCCGAATGAATTCGGCCATTGGGATTTCATTGCGCCCCATCATCCGGATGCAGACCCGTAGCCTGCGTTGAGGAACGAAACGCGGGTTAAAGGATTTTTAAACCCGCGTTTCGCTGCGCTCAGCACAGGCTCCGTTATCTTCGTCGTCAGGCCACCGGCTGGAACTCCCTCGGATCCTGCTTGGCCATGTGCTCGTAAGTCTCCCAGCGAAGTTCCACAAGCTGCTGGGCGACCTCCATCAGGTATTCCGCGGCTTCCGGGTCTGTGCGCTGCAGCACCTTGTAGCGCATCTCGTTGTAGGCGTAATCCTTGAGCGGTATGCGCGGACGGGGCGAATCCAGTACGAAGGGCTTGTGACCGGCCATGCGCAGGGACGGGTTGTACCGGATCAGGGGCCAGTGTCCGCTTTCCACCGCCAGTTTCTGTTGATCCAGGCCGTGGCGCAGGTCGTAGCCGTGGGCGATGCAGTGGCTGTAAGCCAGGATCATTGACGGGCCTTCGTACTCCTCTGCCTCCCGCATCGCCTGCAGGGTCTGCTGGGGGTTGGCCCCCATCGCCACCCGGGCCACATACACGTTGCCGTAGGAGATGGCCTGCATGGCCAGGTCCTTCTTGCCGATACGTTTGCCGCCGGAGGCGAACTTGGTGGAGACGGCAGTCGGCGTGGACTTGGACATCTGGCCGCCGGTGTTGGAGTAGACCTCTGTATCCAGCACCAGGACGTTGATGTTTCGGCCGCTGGCCAGGACGTGGTCCAGTCCTCCTGCGCCTATGTCGTAGGCCCAGCCGTCGCCGCCGACCAGCCAGACGCTTCGACGGACCAGGTGGTCGACGACGGAGAGCAGCTCGGCCGCCCGGTCGCCCTCGATACCGGCGACGATCTCTTTCAACTCCCCCACCTTGGCGCGCAGGGCCCGGATTTCCGCCCCGACGGTCTGCTTCGCCTCCAGTATCTGTTCCGCGAGTTCCTCTCCGATCCGGGGGGCGAGTTCCTTCACCAGCTGCCGTGCCATTCGGGCATGGTGGTCGGCACTGATACGCATGCCAAGACCAAACTCCGCATTGTCCTCGAACAGCGAGTTGGACCAGGCCGGTCCCTGTCCGTCCGCGTTCGTGGTCCAGGGTGTGGTGGGCAGGTTACCGCCGTAGATGGAGGAGCAGCCGGTGGCGTTGGCCACCAGCAGACGCGGGCCGAACAGCTGGGAGAGCAGCCGCACATAAGGGGTTTCGCCGCAGCCGGAGCAGGCGCCGGAAAACTCGAACAGCGGCTGCAGAAACTGGGCGCCCCGCACCGAGGAGAAGTCCATCTGGGCGCGGTCATTCACCGGGATCGTCTCGAAGAAGCCGATGTTCGTCTTCCCCGTTTCAAACACCGGCGCCTTCTGTTCCATATTGATCGCCTTGACGCTGTTGTCTTCCGGATCGTAGGCGGGACAGTCTTCCACGCAGAGGCCGCAGCCCGTGCAGTCCTCGAGGTAGATCTGCAGCGTGTAGCGGGTCTCCGGAAAGCCCCTGGCCGAGATCGGCGCTGACTGGAAGCTGTCCGGCGCATCCTGGAGTTTACTCTGGTGATAAAACTTCGAGCGGATCACGCTGTGGGGGCATACGAAGCTGCAGTTGCCGCACTGGATGCAGAGATCGGGTTTCCATACGGGTACGAAATCCGAGATGTTGCGCTTCTCCCACTGGGTGGTGCCGCTGGGGTAGGTGCCGTCCACCGGAACCATACTCACCGGCAGCTCGTCGCCCTTTCCCTTGAGCATCGGCAGGGTGACCTCCCTGACAAACCTGGGGGCCTGGGGAGGAACCAGTTCGTCCAGCTGCCGGTCATTGGTGGTTTTGCCGGGTACATCTACCTCATGGAGGTTTTCCAGGGTGGCGTCCAGTGCCTTGAAGTTCTGCTCGATGACTGCCTTGCCCTTGGTGAAGTAGGTCTTCTTGATGGACTTCTTGATCTGCAGCATCGCCTCGTCCTTTGGCAGCACCCCGGACAGGGCGAAAAAGCAGGTCTGCATGATGGTGTTGATGCGCCGGTTCATGCCCGCTTCCCGGGCCACCGTGCTGGCGTCGATGACGTAAAAGCGGATGTTCTTTGCGATGATGGTTTCCTGCACCGGACGCGGCAACTGCTCCCACACCTCCTCAAGTCCGTAGGGGCTGTTGAGCAGAAACACGGCACCATCGGCCGCCTTTTCCAGTACGTCCATCTGGGAGACGAAGCCGAACTTGTGGCAGGCGATGAAGCTGGCCGACTGGACCAGGTATGGCGCATGGATCGGCGAGGGCCCGAAGCGCAGGTGGGAAACCGTGGTGGAGCCGGACTTGCGGGAGTCGTAGACGAAATAACCCTGGGCATGCATATCGGTGTTCTCGCCGATAATCTTGATGCTGTTCTTGTTGGCCCCCACGGTGCCGTCTGCCCCGAGGCCAAAGAATAGGGCACGGGTTACGTCCTTCGGTTCGATATCGAACCCGGGGTCGAACTCCAGGCTGGTGTTGCTGACGTCGTCCCTGATGCCGATGGTGAAATGATTCTTGGGTTTGTCCTTGGCCAGTTCATCGTAGATGGCCTTGACCATTGCCGGCGTGAACTCCTTGGATGAGAGGCCGTAGCGGCCGCCGAATATCCTGGGCAGTGCATCGATGCTGCCTGCCGCCAGGGATTCCATATAGGCGGTGAGCATATCCTGGTAAAGCGGTTCGCCGCCGGCGCCGATCTCCTTGGTGCGGTCCAGCACGGCCATGGATTTCACCGACCGGGGAATGGCCTGCATCAGCCGCTCGATGGAAAATGGCCTGAACAGGCGCACCTGCAGCAGGCCCAGCCTGGCGCCCTCGGCATTCAGCACCTTGATGGTTTCCGCCACCGTCTCGGCCCCGGAACCCATGATCACGATAATCCGGTCGGCCTGGGGATCGCCGGTGTACTGGAACAGGCTGTACTGGCGCCCGGTCATCTCCGCGAACCGGTCCATCTCCTCCTGGACTATTCCGGGTACCTTTTCGTAAAAGGGATTGACGCTCTCCCGGCCCTGAAAATAGACGTCCGGGTTCTGCGCCGTACCCCGGATGAAGGGGTTGTCCGGGTTGAGGGCACGGCGACGGTGGGCGATCACCAGGTCTTCCCGGATCATTGCACGGATCTGCTGGTCGGTAAGCAGTCTGATCTTGTTGACCTCGTGGGAGGTTCTGAAACCGTCAAAGAAATGGATGAAGGGCACCCTGGCCCTGAGCGTCGCCGAGTGTGCGATCAGCGCCATGTCATGGGCCTCCTGTACGGATGCCGACGAGAGCATGGCATAGCCGGTGGTCCGGGCGGCCATGACATCCTGGTGATCGCCGAAGATCGAGAGTGCCTGGGCGGCCAGGGAGCGGGCCGCCACGTGAAAGACCGTGGAAGTGAGCTCGCCCGCAATCTTGTACATGTTGGGCAGCATCAGCATCAGGCCCTGGGACGAGGTGAAGGTGGTGGTCAGGGCCCCGGTCTGCAGGGCGCCGTGGGCGGTGCCCGCCGCACCCCCCTCGCTCTGCATCTCGATGACGTCGGGAATCTGGCCCCAGATGTTGGTGGCACCGGCGGCGGCCCAGACATCGGCGGACTCCGCCATGGAGGAACTGGGCGTGATGGGGTAGATGGAACACACCTCGCTCACCCGGTAAGCCACGTGCACCACCGCCTCGTTGCCGTCTATCGCGACCACTCTCTGTTCATTTTCCATGTCTGTCATCGCTCCTGGCCCCCGGCTGCCTGCTCGGGAGCCGTTTCAGGTTCCGGAATCATCTCTATGGCATGACAGGGGCACTGATTGCGGCATACCGCGCAACCGGTGCAGAGATCGTAATTGAAACGGTAGCGCTTTCCCCGGCCCAGCTTGATGATGGCACCCTGCTCGGGGCAGGAGGCCAGGCATCCGTCGCACTCGAAGCAGTTGCCGCAGGACAGGCAGCGCCCGGCCTCGAACTGGGCCTCGGGCTCGGACAATCCCTTCAGGATTTCGTCGAAACTGCTGCGTTCAGACAGCGGAAGGTGGGGTTGGGCCCTTTGCGGCGCAAAGGTCCGGTACCACAGATGCAGCCTCTCATGGCCGACGATGTCGTGCTTGGGCGCGGGGACGTAAGGTTCGTCGCGCAGGAAGCCGTCGATGTATCTGGCGGCCTTCTTGCCGTGTCCCACCGCAATGGTCACGGAACGTTCGCTGGGCACCATGTCGCCGCCGGCAAAGATGCCGCCATAGCCGGTCATCATGCTGTCGTCCACCACCACCGTGCCGTCCCGCTGAAAATCGATCTCCGGGATATTCCGCAGGAAACCGGTTTCCGTGTCCTGTCCGACCGCAAGGATCAGGGCGTCTGCCTCCAGCGTCTCCACTTGTCCGGTGGGCTGGGGCCGGCCGTTCTCATCGAGTTCCATGACCTCCACCTGGAAGGTGGTCTGATCGATCTCCTTGATGGTGCGCAGCCACTTGATCTTGACACCCTCTTCCAGCGCCTCGTCCGCCTCGAAGTCGTGGGCTGGCATGCTGGAGCGGTCGCGCCGATAGATGATCATGGCCTCTTCGGCGCCCAGACGCTTGGCGGTGCGGGCGGCATCCATCGCGGTGTTGCCGCCGCCGTAGACCGCCACCCGGCGTCCCAGGCGGGGGGGCTCGTCAGTCTGGGTCTGTCGCAGGTAGCTGACGGCGTCCAGTATCTTGCCGGCGTCCCGCGCGGGTATGTCGATCTTTTTGGAGATGTGTGCCCCGACAGCGATGAACACGGCGTCGAAGCCACCGGACTCTTTCTCGGTCAGCACATCCTCGACCTTGTGATTCAGGGTGATCTTCACCCCCATGTCCGCGATGCGCTTAATCTCGGCATTCAACTCCTCCCGGGGCATCCGGTAGGCGGGTATGCCGAAGTGAATCATGCCGCCGGCCACCGGGCCGGCCTCCCGGATCTCCACCTGGTGTCCCAGTCTCGTGAGATGGTAGGCGGCAGAGAGACCGCTCGGGCCCGCACCCACCACCAGGACCTTGCCGCCGCCGGCACGGGCCTTGAACTCGGGCCTCCAGCCTTTCTCGAGGGCCAGGTCGCCAAGAAAGCGCTCCACCGCGTGGATGCTCACCGGGCTGTCGGTCTGGGTACGGTTGCAGGCGTTTTCACAGGGGTGATAGCAGACCCGTCCGTGTACCGATGGCAGGGGGTTGTTCTCGATCAATACCTGCCAGGCCCCCTCGTAGTCCCCTGCCTGGGCAAGCGCCAGCCAGGCCTGGATATCCTCACCTGCCGGGCACGCGTGGTTGCAGGGCGGGAGAAGGTCCACGTAGATCGGTCGTCTCGTGCGAAGCGCCCCCGTGCCTTTGCGAAACCTGGATGGGTCCAACTTCGTGGTCATATAGCTGATGGTCATGATTTATTGTTCCGTTGTTTGTCGGTTCGGCCGGTAATGGGTATGACAGCGCACGACGCGGTCTTTGGGAATTTGAGCCAAAGCATAGGAAATTTGCGGCGGCTTATCCAGAAAACTCTCAAAGCTCAATGAGATACAATAAAATCTCTAAGGTAATTGTGGGTTGTGTGCGCATGTATCTGGCCGAATGAATTCGGCCCTGCAAGGTAGATCAACATTTTCGACTGTAGGGTCGAATTCATTCGACCAAAAGGTTTCGGAGAGCAACGCACGGCCGAATAAATTCGGCCCTACAAAGGATAATCTAGCCGGTGTCGTTTTTTTCACCCAAACCAATCAACAGTGAAGAAATCAGCCCGAGGACCACCGCGAACCAGAGGGTGGAGAGCCTGCTGATCAGGGGGATGGCGACCGCGGTGACCATGTCCGCGCCCGAGTTGAGCAGCAGC
>JAHEHQ010000123.1 GCA_024644505.1 Gammaproteobacteria bacterium | reverse complement strand
CAGACCGTGGTACTCGGCCCGGACCTGGCGGACAGCGAGGTGGATCAGTTGCTGGAAGTGGCGGATCAGGCACCTTTGAAACCGGCCCTGTTATTGATGAAGAGCGAAGACGGTGGTGTGCTCGATCACAGATCCGATGCCAGGTTCCTCGGCACCCTGACATTGCCCGCTCGGTTCGACGATCTGCACGACCTTTTACACAGGGCGCAGATATACCAGGAGCAGCATCAGTCCGGCGGACAGGCACAGAGGCCGCTTGAGCTTTTTCGCAGCCTTTCGGGGAACAGTCGTGCCACCCGGCAGATCAACAAGCTGATCGAACAGGTGGCAGATACCGAAGCCACGGTCCTGATTCTGGGAGAATCCGGTACCGGCAAGGAAGTGGTGGCCCGGAAGCTCCATTACAAGTCGGCACGGCGCGGTATGCCGTTCGTACCCATCAACTGCGGCGCCATACCCTCAGATCTGCTGGAGAGCGAACTGTTCGGCCACGAGAAGGGGGCCTTCACCGGTGCCATCAGCGCGCGAAAAGGGCGTTTCGAGCTGGCCAACGGAGGGACGCTGTTTCTCGACGAGATCGGGGACATGAGCATGCCGATGCAGGTAAAACTGCTGAGGGTGCTTCAGGAGCGAACCTTCGAGCGGGTTGGCAGCAACAAGACGATCCAGTGCGATGTGCGCATTATCGCGGCCACGCACCGTAACCTGGAAGAGGCGATCAAGCTGCAGAAATTTCGTGAGGATCTCTATTACCGGCTCAACGTTTTCCCCATCGAGATGCCTCCCCTTAGGAATCGGGTGGAAGATATCCCGGTGCTCGTGAATGACCTGATATCGCGCATAGAAACCGAAAAACGGGGTTCTGTCCGATTGACACCGGCAGCCGTGATGGCCCTGACCCAGTACAGCTGGCCGGGCAATGTCCGTGAACTGGCCAACCTTATCGAACGGCTGGCTATTCTCTTCCCCTATGGCGTGGTGGATATCAAGGATTTGCCGGAGAAATTTCGCGTGGGCATCGATCTGACGAAACAGGCAGGGTCCCTGCCGCTGGTGAATATCCCCGGTGAGGAACCGGAGACTGTGGCCAGCGTTCCCAGGCTGCCCAACGAGGGTCTGGATCTCAAGGCCCACCTAAGCACCCTGGAGATGAATCTCATCCGCCAGGCCCTGGATGAATCGGAAGGTGTGGTCGCCCATGCGGCAAAACGGCTCAATATGCGCAGGACCACCCTAGTCGAAAAATTGCGTAAATACGGTCTTCAGCGTGCCCATGAGTCGACGGGAATTTGACGTCTTCGAAACTCATCAAACCTATCCATCTGAAATCCCTATACAATTAATATTGGCACACTTTCTGCTAAAGATACTGGGAAGGTCTTGAGACATCCCCGGTACAACAAGGTGGAAAGTGGTGATGATCAGCGGAAAGCCCGCTCAAAAACAACAGCTCGAAAACGCCTTTCAGGTTTTCAATCAGGTATCCGAGCAGCTTGCCGTCTCCTACAGCCAGCTTCAGGAACGGGTGTTTCAGCTCAGTCGGGAACTGGCGGCGGCGCGAACCGAACGGATGCGTCAGCTTGCCGAGACGGAGCGCCTTGCCCATTGGATGGCCCAGTTGCTGGACGCCCTGCCCGCCGCTGTAGTCGTCCTCGACAATTCGGGTTTTATACAACAGTTCAATCCGGCTGCGCAGACCCTGTTCAGTGATCTCGTCGAGGGTGGCCTCTGGTCTGATGTCGAAGAGACCCAGTTTCTTCCCGATCAACAGGGCAACGAATACCGGTTGAATTCGGGGCGTCTGGTGAGCCTGACCACACGGTCTCTGCATCCGGAACCGGGCCAGATTCTCCTCATGCTCGACATCACCACGACCCGCGATCTGCAGGAGCGCCTGGAGCGCCGGCAGCGCCTGAGCGCCATGGGTGAAATGGCGGCCCAGCTGGCACATCAGATCCGCACCCCTCTCTCTTCCGCTTTGCTCTACACCGCCCATCTCGCACGCGACGATCTGTCCCGTGAACAGCGGGAGCGGTTTTCAGGCCACACCCGCACCAGGCTGAGTCACATGGAACGCCAGATAAATCAGATGCTCGCCTTTGCGCGGGGCGGAAGATTCAAACCAAGGAAACTAGACCTAGTCCCACTGCTCCATGAGTTGGTTCAGCAGCTGGAGCCCCAGGCCCTGGAAAACGGATTGCTGCTCGATCTCAGGGATGAAAGCGGAGGGCAGGCGGAAATCCTGGGCAATCCAGACGCATTGTTGGGTGCCCTGGTCAATCTCGCCCGAAATGCGTTGGAGCACGTCGGTCCCGGCGGTGAGATCCACATCCGGCTGGCACGCGCATCAGATGGCTGGCAGCTGCGGTTTCAGGATAACGGGCCGGGTATACCCGAGGCGCTTCAAGAGCGCATATTCGATCCTTTTTTCACCACCCGAACGGATGGCACGGGTCTGGGACTGGCGGTGGTTCAGGATGTGGTATTGAGCCACCAGGGACAGATTCGGGTGCAATCGAAACCGGAAGGAGGCACCTGTTTCATTCTCACGCTACCCGTGGACGCCTCCGGGGAAGAGACAGGTCAGGGTCCGTTAGCGTATCCACCAAAAATTCAGGAATTATCAGCAGTGAGGAATTCAGTATGAGTCATGGGAGTGTTTTGGTTGTGGAGGACGATCCTACGCTGCGTGAGGCGTTGTGCGATACCTTGGAACTGGCCGGTTATTCCGTCAGCAGCGCCGGCGACGGTGAAGACGCCCTGACCAAGCTGAGTGAGGAATCCGTCGGAATGGTGGTCAGTGATGTACAGATGCGACCGATGAACGGCCACGAACTGCTTGCCAGGATCAAATCGTCCCATCCCCAGACACCGGTGTTGCTGATGACCGCTTATGGAAATATCGAAAAGGCAGTCAGCGCCATGCGTGACGGGGCCGTGGATTACCTGGCCAAACCCTTTGAGCCGGAGCTGCTTTTGGAAAAGGTCGAAAACGCCATCCTGCGTACAGATAACATGGATGATCAGGTGGTGGCCGAGGATCTGCTCACACGGGAGATACTGGGGCTGGCTCAGCGGGTCGCATTGAGCGATGCCACCGTGATGATCGGCGGGGAGAGCGGCACCGGTAAAGAGGTATTTGCCCGGTTCATTCACCTTCGCTCGACACGCGAGCAGGGGCCGTTCGTCGCAATCAACTGTGCCGCCATCCCGGACAACATGCTCGAGGCCGTCCTGTTCGGATATGAAAAGGGGGCTTACACAGGAGCCCACAAATCGGCTCCGGGGAAATTCGAACAGGCACAGGGTGGGACCCTGCTGCTGGATGAAATATCCGAGATGAGTCTGGGTCTGCAGGCAAAACTCCTCCGCGTTCTGCAGGAGAAGGAAGTCGAACGCCTGGGTGGCCGCAGGATCATCCCGTTGGACGTGCGGGTTCTTGCCACAACCAACAGAACCCTGCGGGAGGAAGTCGCGGCCGGACGCTTCAGGGAGGATCTCTATTATCGCCTGAATGTCTTCCCCCTGTTTTTGCCGCCCCTGCGGGAGCGCAAACGGGACATATTGCCGCTTGCCCGTTACCTGCTTCACAGACAGTGTGTCGCACAAGGTCTCAACGAACCCCGGCTTTCCACCGTGGCCGAGCAGCGGCTCTTGAGCCATCAGTGGCCGGGAAACGTGAGGGAACTGGATAACGTGATCCAGCGGGCCCTGATCCTGACCTCGGGCGGTGAGATCAGGCCTGATGAGCTCTGCTTCGAAATCGAGCCGCGGCCAGTATCCCAGGGGGATGACGAGATCGCCAGGGGAAGGCTTAACGATGACCTGCGTTCCGTGGAGGAGCAGATGATCCTCGACGCCCTGCGCGAGAGCAAAGGCAGCCGTAAGCATGTTGCCGAACGACTGGGTATCAGTCAAAGAACCCTGCGCTACAAGATAGCCCGGCTTCGTGATGCCGGGGTGGCCATTCCAGGATAGGGATTTGGTCTGGAATTTGCACCAAGTAAGAGATTCATGACAGGTGACGGGAAATCAACAGTATGACCACGACCAATATCGAGCAGGTTCTCTCACAGATCCGAACCATGTCAGCCATGGCCTCGGGAGGGACCGAAGCCCAGGCAGACACCTCCGGCGTCAGCTTCAACAACCTGCTGAAGGACTCCATCAATGAGGTCAATGAGAGTCAGTTGCAGGCTACGGAACTCAAGCAGGCGTTTGAACTCGGTGAAAGCGACGTAAACCTGGCGGAGGTTATGGTAGCCATTCAGAAGTCCAGCGTCTCCTTCGAGGCGATGGTGCAGGTGAGAAACAAACTCATCGATGCGTACAAGGAAGTCATGAACATGCCCATCTAGCACAGGACCGCATGAAACTTAACTATAACTTCAATAAGAGATAACAACTAACTGTTTTTTCTAATTTATTGGCTATTCCTGCCAGATCAGCTGTCAATGAAACAGATTTATCATGGGGGTCGCGTTTAGATGGATGCCGTTACCAATGAAACCGCTGGAGGCACTCGGCCGCAGGCATCGGCGCTGAGCCGCAATCCTGTCATCAGGCAGTTGGCCGTGATGGTGGGTATAGCCGCAAGCGTGGCAATCGGGGTGGCCGTCGTGCTTTGGTCCTGGACACCGAGCTACAGCCTGCTTTTCGGCAACCTGGCACAAAAGGATGCCTCGGAGGTCGTCGCGGCCCTGCAGCAGGCAGGGATCGATTACGAAGTGAACCACGAAACCGGAGCCGTGATGGTTCCCAGCGGCAAGGTACAGGAAGCCCGGATGAAACTTGCCGGCCAGGGATTGCCGCACAGCGACAGCCTGGGGTACGAACTGCTGCAGCAGGAGACGGGTTTCGGAACCAGCAGGGCACTGGAGGCCGCGCGATTTCATCGTGCGCTCGAAGGTGAACTGGCCAGAACCATAGCCACACTGGCCAATATTCAAACCGCCCGGGTGCATCTGGCCACGCCCAAGCAATCTGTTTTCGTGCGCAAACGCAAGCATCCCAGCGCATCCATCGTGGTGAAGCTCTACTCGGGCAGGTCCCTGGAAAAAGGCCAGGTCGCATCCATCATCCATCTGGTAGCCTCCAGCGTACCGGAGCTCGAATCAAACCGGGTCACGGTGGTGGATCAGAAAGGCAATCTGCTCAGCAGCCAGATGGATGCCGGCCAGATGATGCTCACCAGCACCCAGTTTGAATTCACCAGACAGCTCGAGGATCGCTACAGGCAGCGTGTGGAGGATATCCTGGTGCCTATCCTGGGCGAGCAGAATGTACGGGCACAGGTGACGGCTGAGCTGGATTTCACGGTCACCGAGCAGACGGAAGAGCGTTTCAATCCGGATCTTCCAGCCCTGCGAAGTGAGCAGATCAACGAACAGGCCAGCCGCCTGTCTTCTGCACAGGGTGTCCCCGGCGCCCTAAGCAATCAGCCTCCCGCGGCCGGGGTTGCCCCGGAGCAGGCCGGCAGGGGCCTCGGTGCCGAGGGATCCGACGCCTCTCCACTCAACACCAGCAAGCGCGCCACGCGAAACTTTGAACTGGATAAAACCGTCAGTCACACCCGTTTGCCCAGCGGCACCCTGCGGAGGTTGTCCGTGGCCGTCGTGGTGGATGACTCGGTTACGGCGGCCGGGGACGGCCAGGTGAGGCGCATACCGCGATCGCCTGAGGAGATCAGCCGTATCACCCAGCTGGTCGAGGAGGCCATCGGTTTCAGCGCGACCCGGGGTGACAGTGTCTCGGTGATCAACGCCTCTTTCCTGCAGGCAGAGGAACTCGAGCCTCTGCCGGAACCGGCGATCTGGGAGCAGCCCTGGGTGTGGGATCTCACCAAGCAGATTGGTGGACTGCTGCTGGTTGTGATGATGATCTTCTTCGTCCTGAAACCCACCATGCTTCGCCTGACTTCCATGCCCGTGGTGAGCCGGCAGGAAGGTGGAATCAATACCGGAAATCCATATCAACAATCTTCTGGAGCCGCCGTCGGGGCACTGGGTGGGGGGAGTGACGAGAACCTTCAGCTCCCGGGTCCTGAGAGATACGAAGATACCCTCAAGTCGGCCCGAGACATGGTGCAGGAAGACTCCAAGCGGGTGGCTCAGGTGGTAAAACGATGGGTGGCGGAAGATGTCGGATAGTATTGCCGAACTGAGGGGAGCGGATCGCGCCGCGATCCTGCTGCTCGCGCTGGGCGAGAAGGATGCAGCCACCATTCTTTCCCACATGGGGCCAAAGGAGGTGCAGGATCTCGGACTTGCCATGGCCTCCATGAACAACGTAAGCACCGAACAGATGGAATCGGTCATGCGTTCCTTCGTTCAGACGCTGCGCGGCCAGACCGCGCTGGGCGTGGATTCAGACGAGTACATTCGCAGCGTTCTCACGGAGGCCCTGGGTTCCGACAAGGCCGGCGGCGTTATCGATCGTATCCTGCTGGGACGTAACAGCAAGGGCCTCGAACAGCTCAAGTGGATGGATTCCCGCTCCATCGCCGAGGTGATCCGGCTCGAGCACCCACAGATCATTGCCATTGTGCTCTCATTCCTTGAGCCCGATCAGGCCGCGGAGGTGCTGGCGGAATTCCCGGAGCGGGTGAGACCTGACATCATCATGCGCATTGCGACCCTCGATGGCATACAACCCACAGCACTGCAGGAACTGGATCAGATCCTGGAAAAGCAGTTCGTGGGCGCCACAAAAGTAAAATCCTCATCCCTGGGAGGCGTCAAGACCGCTGCGAATATTCTCAACCTGGTGGAGGGCGCCATCGAAAACAGCGTGATGGAACAGGTCAACTCAACGGATCAGGACCTGGCGCAAGAGATCCAGGACAACATGTTCGTCTTTGACAACCTGATCGATGTCGATGATCGGGGCATCCAAACGCTGCTGCGCGAAGTGGCGTCCGATCAGCTGCTGCTGGCGCTGCGCGGTTCCGAAGAGATATTGAAGGAGAAGATATTCAAAAACATGTCCAAGCGGGCCGCGGAGATGCTCAGGGATGATCTGGAAGCCGGTGCGCCGGTGCGTCTGAGTGACGTGGAGGCCGCACAGAAGGAGATATTGACGGTGGCACGGCGTCTTTCCGATGCCGGCGAGATCCAGTTGGGAGGCGCAGGTGGGGAAGAGTACGTCTAAGGTCCTGAACCAGGGCAACCCGGAGCAGGTGCAGACATGGCGTCCCCCCGAGATGGACACGCTCATGGACAGTATTCGGGAAAGTGGTCACGGCGGCAGTCTGCTGACCGCAGACCAACTCCAGCAGTTGCAGAAACAGGCATACGAGGAAGGCTTCGAGAAGGGGAGAAAAGAGGGCTTCGAGTATGGACACAAAGAGGGTCTTACCGCGGGGCGGCAAAGGCTGGAAGAG
>JAHEHQ010000122.1 GCA_024644505.1 Gammaproteobacteria bacterium | reverse complement strand
GACAGGCTCGGTGGACGCATCACCCAGGCCGCTTCGGCATTCGGCATCAAGGTGGGGGAGCAGGTTCCCTTCGATTTCCTGATCCGGGAAGCCAACCTGCATCTCGTGGAGGAGAACATCAGTTTTCAGGAGCTGACGTGGCACCTGGAGCATACGCTGGAGGAAAAGGACCGTATCGCCACTGAGCTCAATCGGGAACTGGAACTCGCCAGGGAGGTCCAGCGAAGCCTTCTGCCCGATGAGTCACAGAAGTTCGACGGCCTGGTGGGCCTCAACGTGTCGGCAAAGGCCGTGTCCGGTGATTTCTTCGATTACTACAAGCTGCAGACGGGCCAGATGGCTTTCTGCATTGCCGATGTATCCGGGAAAGGCATGAATGCCGCGTTGATGATGGCCAAGGTCAGCAGCCTGTTTCACTTCCTGGGCAAAAGCATCCAGGATCCCTCGCGGCTGCTGGGCATGCTCAATCGGGAGATACTGGAAACCTCCATCCGGGGCATGTTTGTGACCATGGTCGCCGGGGTGTACGATCCTGACACGCGAAGGATTCGGCTCGCCAATGCCGGTCATCTTCCGTCGGTCATGATGCGGGGTGCACACAGGGTTGGAGAATATCCTGCAAAGGGTCCGCCCCTGGGAATCGTGCCGGGTGTCGGTTACAGCGTTGATGAAATCCAACTGGAAAACGACAGTTGTCTTTATCTGTTCACCGACGGCCTCATGGACGAAAGGCAGCCGGACGGTCGGCGCTCGGATCTCGACGGACTGGTGAATGTATTTGCCAGGCATTCGAGAACAGCGCCGACCGAAAGACTGCAGCATATCGTCGCGGATATCCGGGTGGACGACGCCGAGACCGGTGACGATATCACCATTCTGCTGATAGAGGACTGAGCGGTTGTCGGGGACCGGGAAAAGTATGATCGATGTCAGCCTGCCGGCTCAGCCCGGCCGCATGAAGCAGCTGCGCGGTCTGGTTGGGGAGGCGGCCGGACAGGCGGGTTTTTCACAACATGAAAGGGACGATATCGTACTGGCGGTCAACGAGGCCTTCGCCAATGTCATCAAGCATGCCTATCACTTCGATCCCGACCGGGAAGTTCGTCTGGTGGTTTTCTGCACTGAAACGGCATTGATGCTGGAACTGCACGACGACGCGGAATGCGTTGATCCAAGCACCGTGAAACCCAGGTCACTGGACGATATCAGCCCCGGGGGATTGGGTGTCTACTTCATACATCAGATCATGGATGAAACGGAGTTTCTCGACTGCGAGGGAAAAGGGAATATACTTCGCATGGTGAAATACATCAAAGAAAAAGACCGGAGGTCGGTTTGTACCCAGTAGAAGAAAACGGCGGCTACTCGGTGGTCCATCTTACCGGAGAGGTCGATCTCAATTGTTCCCCGGAGGCACGCAAGGTGATACTTGAGTGCCTGCGAAGGAACACCCCGCTGTTGATCGATCTTTCGGCGGTTACCCATATCGACAGTTCCGGTATTGCCAGCCTGGTGGAGGGCTATCAGGTGTCCCGAACCCTGAAGCTCGACTTCGGTCTGGTCGGCGTGAGCGAGCGCGCCATGAGTGTGCTGCGCCTCGCGCGCCTCGACCAGGTTTTCCCCATATTTGCCTCCATCGAGGAAAGACTCAAGCCTGATCCGTCACAGGATGTATGATGATGCGTCCTGTGATCGAAAAGGTGGGAATCAGCGCTGTCCAGGCAATTGAAGAGGCCGGTTACCAGTTCTCACTTTTCGCAGAAAGTCTCTACTGGCTGATTGTCGGCCCCTTCCTGCAGCAGCCGGTCAGGTTGCGCATCATCGTCTCCGAGATGATGAAAATCGGTGTGCTCGCCATTCCGATTGTTATCCTGCTCTCTTTTTCCAATGGCGTGATCCTGGCGCTTCAGGGCATTGCCACCCTGAAGGATTTTGATGCGGAATCCCAGGTGATACCGGGGATCGCCTATTCGGTAACCCGGGAGTTCGGGGTGTTGATTGCGGCCATTGTGGTCGCCGGCCGCTCGGGCTCCGCGATTGCCGCCCGGATAGGCTCCATGCAAATGTCCCAGGAGGTGGACGCGCTGCGGGTCATGGGGATCGAGCCGGTTCGTTTTCTCGTGGCGCCCATCATCGTGTCCATGTTGATCATGATGCCGGTGCTCACCCTGTTTGCCGATGCGGCGGCAATGATCGGCGGGGGGCTCTATACGGGAATCGTGCTGGGTCTCAGTCTGACCACCGTACTCGACCGCTCCTTCGATGTGCTTGTCTTGTACGACGTCCTGCAGGGCATCTATAAAAGCCTGGTTTTCGGCCTGCTCATTGCCCTGGTGGCATGCAGCAACGGTTTTTCCGTCACAGGCGGGGCAGAAGGTCTGGGCCGTGCGACTACCCGATCCGTGGTCATGTCCATCGCGATGATCGTTGTGGCCGACATGGTGTTCACTTATTTTCTCACACGCTGAGATAGTGTTGACAGGCCCTGGTACATGAACACTGCGGAACAACACAGCCTCCGGGATCCAGTGATCGAGGTGGATGGCCTTGTCGCCTGCTATGGCAGCAGAAAGATCCTCGACGATGTCAGCTTCGATGTCCGCAGCGGGGAGATCATGGTCATCATGGGCGGCAGCGGATCCGGCAAATCCACGCTGCTGCGTCATATGCTGGCGCTTAACCGGGCAGTGTCAGGAAGCATTCGGGTTTTTGGTCTGGAAATGGGGGGTGTCTCCTCCAGGGAACTCCACCAGTTGCGGCAGCGCATGGGTGTATCGTTTCAGAATGGGGCGCTCTTCAACTCCCTCAATGTCGAAGACAATGTAATCTTTCCGCTGCGCGAACACACTGTGCTGGACGACAACACCATGCGCATCATGGCGCGGATGAAGCTGGAGGTGGTCAACATGGCCGGCTTCGAAAAGCTCATGCCGGCCCAGCTGTCAGGCGGCATGGCCAAGCGGACCGCCCTGGCGCGTGCCATCGTGATGGATCCCAAACTGCTGTTCTTCGACGAACCGTCGGCGGGGCTCGATCCCGTGGTTTCGGCCGATCTGGATGAACTCATTCTCCGACTGCGGGATGCCATGGACGTCAGTATCGTGGTGGTGACCCACGAACTCGACAGCGCCTTTCGCATCGCCGACCGCATTCTGGTTCTGGACAAGGGAAAAGTGCTGATCATCGGCACGGTGGACGAGGTCAAAAACAGTGACAACGAGCGGGTGCAAAATCTTCTGAACCGGCGCTCCGAGGATGTGATAGTGGACCCCGACGAGTATATGCAACGGCTTACGGATGAACTGATTGGATTATGAAACGAGACAACATCAATTACCTGGTGGTCGGCAGCGTCGTCATCGCGGCCATGCTGCTGTTCCTCTATGTGCTGTATCGCCTCACCGGGGGGGTGGGGGAAAACGACCTCTATTTTGCCGATTATGACAATGTTGGCGGATTGAGCGAGGGCACACCTGTCACCTATCAGGGTTACAGGGTGGGATCGGTATCCACCATAGCGCCGCTCAGACAGGAGGGGAGAACCCGTTACCGGGTCAGCATGCTGGTACGGGACGGTTGGAAGATACCCGCGGACAGCGTAGCGCAGATCTATTCCGAAGGGCTCCTGGCAGAGACGGTCATCAATATCGAGGAGGGCGCCAGTCCGGAATATCTGTCACCGGGCTCGGAACTGGCCGGACGCCAGGGAGCGGATATCTTCGAGGCCATCAACACGGTGGCAGGTGACGCCAGCGCCCTGATCAATGGTTCGGTGCGCCCGCTGATGGAGAACCTGGACAGCCGGGTCTCCATGCTGGGTCAGCGCATCGATACAGAGCTGCCTTTGATACTGGCGGATATCAGGCAACTGATTGCCACATTGCAGGAGGGTGCCGACCGGATTCCCCGTATCCTGAATCAGGCGACAGAAGACAAGGTCCATCGGGTCGTCGACAACGCAGAGGAGATTTCCGGGAATCTTCGTTCACTTTCCGAAGAGTTACTGGAAACCCGGAAGAATCTGGACTGGCTGCTTTCTCAAACTCATCACACGATTGCCGATAACAGGGAGGATTTTCGTCAATCGGTGGCGACGCTGCGCCGGTCCCTGGAGATGGTATCGGTCTATCTGGAAGGCATCATGCACAACCTCGAAAGCACATCGCGGAACATGAACGAGTTCAGCCGGGAGATTCGCGACAACCCGGGCCTGCTGCTGGGCGGCAAGTCTCCGCAGGATGAGGGGAAAACCGATGAATAGACGGCAGGGCATCGCCTGGTTTTTCATTCTGGCGGCAATCCTGTTGCAGACCGGCTGCGCCTCTACCGGACCCGCCCCCCAGGATCATTACTACAGGCTCACGCCGCCGGACAGTGCACAACCCCTCGAAGCGCCTCTGATCCAGGGCGTATTGACCGTGGATCGGATCAAGGCACCCGGAATACTCAGGGAACGCGCCCTTCTCTACAGCCTCGAGTCATCACCCGAGGAGGTCAAGCAATACCGTTATCATCACTGGATTGGCACCCTGCCGAACATGATTCGGGAACAGCTTATCGTTTACCTGAGACAATCGAACATTGCAGCCTACGTGGAAGGGGAGCAGACCGCGGCGGAAGCGGATGTCCGCCTGAAAATCAAGTTGAATAAGTTCGAGCGGGTCCTGTCGGATGGTGGGGATGGCGCGATGGTGAGCCTGAAACTGGAGGTTGTAGTGACCTCCGACAGGCGGCCCGAATGGGTCATGATGCAGGGCTACAGTGTCGTTAAGCCGGCATCCGACAAAACCATGCTCGCATCGGTCAGAGCCATGAACGAGGGTCTGGGGGAGATCTATCTGCGGCTTCTGACTGATCTGCGGAAATTCATGAGGTCGACCTAATCGTCAACCCCTTTCCATACGTCCTTTCCCTTTCGCCGATCGAAGACTTTACGTCTTTTATCCTTTATTTCCAATCCTCCGGATAACCGTCTGTCCATGTCGCTGCGACGGTTCGATACCCCGGTGTAGACGCAATGGCATTCCCGGGCATCACATCCCTCAACCGGGAGTGAAGGAACCTTCTTGAACGAAAAGAATCTTCCGGCATACTTCGAACTCGCCTTGCATCCGCATTGGCCGATTTGTACGCCGTAAAAACGCTTGGAATTCATAAGCTGCAGCAGTATATCCCGCTGACTGAGGACTTCGTTTTTCTTCTGTCTAAGCTTGCGTTTTAAACTGAACATAGTCGTCTGAGTATCTCCAATGTGTGCCCTGGACATCGGCAATCTATCGGGAATCTTTAAAGGCAGGCCCATATCCACCTGCAGAACCGGGAGGAAGAATCGGACCGGTATTTTCGGCGGTGACTTACCGATACGGTTCCCCGGATCAAACGTGAGACCTGAGATTCCCCGTCTTTAGCGGGACCTAAAAGTATCTTGGAAACAATGGCTTTCGGCGGCCTGGAGGCAGGATCAGTGACAACTGGGATCTGGTGACGAAATCTTAAGTTTCAGGCCCCTCAGCCGCTGAGGTGAATGACCTGTAAAGCAGCCTGCTGCACTATCATCCACGATTACTGATATGTCCTGTTCCGCCATGGAAAGACCATCTTTAGCGCAAACCATAAGATCCGAAGAGTCTGAAGTCTCCAACGGTGGAAGGCCGCCAAGGCAATTCCCCCGTTCCGACACGAACCACCCCGCTGTGGTTCTTTTTCACGGCACCAGGTTGTCGGACTGCCGGATTCGGGATTTCTCAATGGGCGGTTTGTTCCTGGAGTGCCGGGACAAAGAGCTGGACGCCATACTGTCCTCCGAGGATTCCTCATTCATACAACAGCAGCAGGCGTTGGTGGAGATACCCTCGTCAGACAAACGAACAACTCCCGGATTTTCCATTGCCACAAAAGTGGCTTATGTCACCAAAACCGGCCTGGGCGTAGCTTTTCTCACCAATCAGGACGGATTGCTGAACTATCTGATGTCGGTGGAAAGACCCGATACGGATAGCAAAGAACCCCACTCAGCAAAGGTGCCCGGCCGTTTGGGCAACCTGCCTGATCATACGGTAGTTATCCGTGATATCAGAAGAATGAGCAACAGCTTCCTGCAGGCCGAACTTCCCCACTTTTTCGCCGGGATCAAAAAAGAGATTTTCAAGGCAGCCGACGGCACAACCACAGAAGCGGAGCTGAACGAACTGCTTTACGGTCTGTCGGCTTTGAATAAAAACCAGGAAACCATTCATGCCGGTTTCATTGAACATATCGACTCGGAACTGGATCTTCAGTCGATCTCTGCGAGCAGTCTCGAGATAAATTCCAAGAGAACCCGCCAGCAGCAACAGATGGAACTGGTAGGCAAGGAGGATTTCGAAGAATGGGTGCTGGTTCTCGGCACGGCCTATGCCGCCGAGGGCTGGTTATCGCTCAATATGCATAAAATGCATAATGCCTTCAGTCTTCTGGCCAATTGCCAGGTCGACAGCGAGACGAACCCGCTTTCCCCATATTCTCTGGTCTTTTTTCTCAATGGGGAATTCAACAGGCTGGGGATCGAAACCCTGGTAAAGAAGGTCATTTTCGGTCTGTTCAAGAACACGCTGCTGACCGCCATTAACCAGCTCTACGGGGAGATACTGGATTATCTCGTTAATCTGGGTGTCTGGAGCGATGATGTCGAGTATGACCGCGAAGGAAGACCTCGTTCCAGAGAGGGCATCGCCCCCCGAAGATCAAGCCAGCGGAGTCGGAGAAAAGCCCGCGTCGAAACGCTGTCGTCCCTGATGTCCGGGCTGGACGATGATTCGGGCAGGTCGAACAACGGCACGCGTGCCTCGACGAGAGACATTGTCAGAACCCTGGAGACGATGCCGCTGGATTTCGATGGAACACTGATATCACAGATCGAGGAGCGCCTGTCCCGACAGGCACGCCATGGCGACAACCAGTTCGTGGACACCCAGACCAGGAGGTCCATCCAAACCACGGAACAGCTGACGCATATGCTGCAGAAGGATCAGCGGGTGGGCCACAATTTGCAGACGTTGATAAAACGCCTCGAAATCCCCCTTGTCAGGGAATCGATTGAAGATCCTTCACTGCTGGACGATGAGCGGCACCCGATACATCGGCTGCTCGAGAGCATCGACAAGCTGGCACCCTACTGTCCGGCTGACCCGCAGGATCACCGAGCCAAAAGTTCTACCGTCGATAAACTGCAAAAACTGGTCGCGGACGCATCCAAGAATGGATACCAGATTGATATCAGTGGATTGACCACCAAAATCGATGCCCTTCTGGAGAAGCAGCAGCAGGCATTCAAAGAAAATCTATCCGTGGTCGTGGAAGGTACCGAACTGGACGAAACTCTGCGCAAGTCCAGAAAGCAGGTACGGGAAATGCTGGTAAGCCAGCTGAATAATAAGTCGGTTTCCCGGGCAATGGCGGATCTGTTGAGACTCGGCTGGTACGAGATACTCGTGCAAAAAGCTGCCTCGACCGGTCAGGAAGGAAAGGCCTGGAAAGCCTACGTAAGCG
>JAHEHQ010000121.1 GCA_024644505.1 Gammaproteobacteria bacterium | reverse complement strand
TGGCGTATTCGTAACAGATATGCTGGAACAGAAACCCAGTTACACCATGGTCAAGTCGGTGACCGAAATTGCACACTTCATGGGCAAGAAAGTGATTGCGGAATTCGTTGAAAACGAAGCAATACTGAATGCGCTACGCAAGCTCAAGGTCGACTTCGCACAGGGTTACGCTGTGGGACACCCGGTGCCGCTTGACCAGTTACTGCGGGACAAAACCGCCTTGAATTAATCCTTAATCAGCCCTTCAACAACCTCGCCACATAACGGGCTGCAATACGGGTGATGCCGGGATTCTTCGATTCTCTGGGACCGGCCACGTTCAAAACCCGGATATTATTCGCCTCCAACCACTGCAGAACCGGCCCCATGTCCTCATCCCCACCCAGTTCCACCGTCAGACAGGGTCGGCCATAGTTTGCTGCAAGTTTTCCGGTAAGCGCTGTTCCCCCTTCCAGCGGACCCTTATGAAGAATCAGCGTGCCGTCTGAATCCCGAACGTTCCACTCTGTTCTCTGCCGGTAGTCACTGCTGTCAGTTTCCTTCAGGGGATATCTGACCGCGATGATCCCGTCTTCCGCCCGCCGCCCCCTGGGGCACCAGCCTCTACAGGGCCGACCACATTCCAAGGCCGCATCCAGCGCACCACGGTCAACCCCGGTCTGGCCACCGGAGACTATCTGCTCGATCATCTGCTGACGGACGTCAGGTCAGGGCACGGGCGGCACGTTCCCGTCCGATTTCGATCATCTCTTCGGCGCGATAAAAATCGTAGAAAGAACAGGAATTTCGCGGCACATCGATAATCACATCCGGCGCATGTGCAGCCAGAATGAACCGGGAAAGCCGGTCCTGCATGGTCTCCATCGCCGAAGAGATGAGATTGAATACCCCCATCTCCTCGTCGGCGGTGCGCGCCAGTCTCTGCTGTAATCCGTCAACGAATTGGTGAACGCGCTGCTGGTGACTGCTTGCCTCCTGTTCCATCTCCGGCAGCGGCTCCCTTCCGGCATAGAAGGGGTCTGATTTGGCACTCAGATTCACCGCGATGGTCATATCCGTCTTGTCCCGCAGCGTGGGGGCAATTGGAATCGGGTTGATCAGGCTGCCATCCAGAAGTGTCCTGCCCTTGTAAATGGCCGGCGAAAACATGGTTGGAATGGCGATAGAGGCGCGTATGGCGCTGAACAGGGAGCCCTGATTGAGCCAGACTTCCTTGTCATCCTCGACACTGGTGGCCACAGCCGTGAATGAGACCCCAAGTTCCTCGATCTCCCGGTCTCCGACAAGTTCCTTCAGCGTATCGATGATTCTCTCGCGCTTGAGCAGCCCGCCCTTGCCGAAGGAAAAATCCAGCAGCCGCAGCACATCCACCTGCCTGAGCGCCTTCACCCAGCTGGCGTAGGCTTCGAGTTCTCCGGCGGCATAAATACCCCCCACCAGGGCACCTATCGAGGAGCCGGCAATAGACTGGATATCGTAGCCCTTCTCCTCCAGCCACTGGATGATTCCAATGTGTGCCAGACCACGCGCACCGCCGCTGCCAAGTACCAGAGAGACTGTTCTATCAGACATAGTTGCGACCTGATAACCGTAAAAGCTTTCTTGCCCGCCTGACCAGCCCGCAGCGGACTCATGAATAATAGGTTATTGGACCAGATATTTACCAATTTTCAAGTGGTATCTCAACCCCGCCGCCAGGCATGGAAACGTTCGACCCATTTAAGCACGTTTTCCGGTGCGTGGGCCTTTTTCCAGTTACCCGCGGCATATTTATTGCCCTCGGTCCAAGTCGGGTAGATATGGATGGTCCCGAGAATCTTGTTGAGGCCGAAGCCGTGCCGCATCGCGGACACAAACTCGGCGATCAGATCGCCGGCGTGCTCACCGACGATGGTAGCCCCCAGAATCCTGTCTTTTCCTGGCACGGTCAGTACCTTTACAAAACCGTGGTCTTCGCCGTCCGCAATGGCCCGGTCCAGATCGTCGAGACCGTAAACCGTCACTTCATATTTGATCTTTCTGTCTATGGCTTCCTGTTCGTTGAGTCCGACACGGGCCACCTCCGGATCGGTAAACGTGGCAAAGGGGATCACAGAGTAATCGGCCTTGAAGCGCCTGAAAACGCCAAACAGCGCATTAACCGACGCATACCAGGCCTGATGGGCAGCGGTGTGCGTGAACTGAAAAGGTCCGGCCACATCCCCGCAGGCATAGATGTTGGGAAAGTTGGTCTGCAGGAACTCGTTGGTCTCTATGGTCCGTTGCGGGGTGAGTCTTACGCCCAACTCCTCCAGCCCGAACCCACTGGTATTGGCGGCGCGCCCCACTGCGACCAGCAACTGATCGAACTCCAGTATGACCTCCTTGCCGTCCGCTTCGGCGATCAACTGCTTTTGGCCGTCCTGAATCCGGAACGCTTTGGCGGTATGCCCCACCAGCACATTGATACCCTCTTCCGCGAAGCGCTCAATGACCTTTACGGATACGTCCGGGTCTTCCCGGATCATCAACCGCGGCGTCATCTCCACGATACTCACCTCGGAACCAAAACGGGCGAAACACTGGGCCAGTTCACAGCCGATGGGGCCGCCCCCCAGCACCATCAATCGCTGTGGCAGCTCCCTTATCTCCCAGAGGTTATCCGAAGTGAGATAATCCATCTGGTCCACGCCGGGGATGGGCGGAACGAAAGGGCGGGCACCCGTGGCCAGGATAATGTTTTTGGTGGTCAGTGTTTTTCCGTTCACCTCCACACTGTAAGGTGAAGTGATTCGGGCCTCTCCCTCGATCACCTCCACACCCAACGCCGTATAACGGTCCACCGAGTCATGGGGCTCCACTTTCCTGACCACCCCGTGCACACGCTCCATGATCTGGGCAAAATCGAAATCAGCACTGGCGTCCTTGAATCCGAACTCCTCCGCCCGCTTGACGTGGTTGATAAACCTGGCGGAGCGAATCAGCGCCTTTGAGGGCACGCATCCCGTGTTCAGGCAGTCACCGCCCATTTTGTGCTTTTCGATGAGGGTCACCCTGGCCTTGACCGCGGCTGCTATGTAAGAGGCCACCAACCCGCCTGATCCCGCGCCTATGACGATGAGGTTCCGATCGAATCGGGCCGGTTTCGGATAGGCGGCGAGTACCTTGCGCGCCTTGATTCCCGCGAGGATTTTCTTTGCTATCAGGGGGAAAACACCCAGCAGCACGAATGAAATAATCAGCCCCGGTGAAAGAATTCCCGATAGGGAATCGATTTTGGCCAGCTGGGTGCCTGCGTTCACATAGACCAGTGTGCCTGCGAACATGCCTACCTGGCTCACCCACGCGAAGGTCCAGGTGCGGATGGGCGTCAGGCCCATCACCAGATTGATGACGAAAAAGGGAAAAAGCGGCACCAGGCGCAGACCGAACAAGTAAAAGGCACCGTCTTTCTCAACGCCCTGGTTGATAGCCTTGAGCTTGTCTCCAAACTTGGCCTGCACCGTATCCCGCAACAAAAACCGGGCGATGACGAATGCAAGTGTCGCCCCAATGGTGGATGCGAATGAAACCAGAATGGTGCCGGTCACGAACCCGAATATCGCCCCTATTGCAAGGGTCATGACGGCGGCACCGGGCAGCGATAAGGCGGTCACCACCACATAAACGACGAAAAACACCAACAGGCTCAGCTGGGGATTCTGTTCACGCCAGCTGTCGAGCTCCGCTTGTTGCGCCTTCAGATTTTCCAAGGTGAGTAAACTACCCACATCGAACAGGAAAAAGCTGACGATCAGCACAGCCACCACCAGGAGAAGAACGCCCTTGCGTAGATTCATAAACGAACCCTTATTCGTTAACTATTTGGGTAAAGGACCGACTCAGTATCGGTTTGATTTCGGGGCAGAATAACAGATCGGATGAAGATCACCAGCCGCACCAAAGCAAAGGCCGGAGCAAAACTGCTCCGGCCCGTTTAATGAACCTCGCTGGAATATCAGGAAAGCAGCTTGGCGTGGGCGGCCGCCAACCGGGCCACGGGGACACGCGGGGGGGAACAGGAGACGTAATTCAGCCCCGCCTTGTGACAGAAGTGGATGGAGCCCGGGTGGCCACCATGCTCGCCGCAGATACCCACACTCAGGTCCGGGCGCTTGGAACGACCCCACTGCACGGCCAATTCCATCAATTTGCCCACGCCGCTGGCGTCGAGCACCTCGAACGGATTGTCCCGCAGGATGCCGTATTCGTTGTACATGGGAAGAAACTTGTTTTCTGCGTCCTCCCGGGAAAAGGAGAAAGTCGCCTGGGTCAGGTCGTTGGTGCCAAACGAGAAAAACTCGGCCTCTTCCACCAGGGTGTCCGCCCGCATGCAGGCGCGTACCACCTCGATCATGGTGCCAAACTTGAAATTGAGCTTGTGACCACAATCCGCCTCGATCTCGTCGCGGATCTTGTCCACTATCTTCTTGACCTGCTTCAGCTCCATGGCCGTACAAACCTGTGGCACCATGATGTGTGGGTGGACATCCAGTCCCTTGACGGTGCACTCGGCCGTCGCCTCCAGCACGGCCCGGATCTGCATACTGTAGATCTCCGGAAATGTGATGCCGAGGCGCACACCGCGATGTCCCAGCATGGGATTGATCTCGTAGAGCGCCCGCACCTTGCGCAGCATGATCTCCTTCTTGGCAATCGCCTCTTCCACCAGATGGGCGTCCACGATATGCCTCAGGTTATCGGCCTCGCGCCTGGTGGCTTTGCCGGGTTTGTGCAACAGCACAACAGAATTGGCCAGCACCTCCATCCCCTGGGCTGTATTGCTCAGATGACGCAGTTTTTCGATCTCATCCTGCAACTGCTGCTCCGAGGGCAGGAACTCGTGAATGGGCGGGTCCAGGAGACGGATGATCACCGGCCAGGGTGACATGGACTCAAACAATGCCTTGAAATCCGCCCGCTGCATGGGCAGCAGTTTGTCCAGCGCCGCCTGCCTCTGGGGTACCGACTCCGCCACGATCATCTCGATGACTACAGGGAGCCTGTCCACATCGTTGAACATGCGTTCGGTACGGCACAGACCGATGCCCTTGGCGCCGTACTTCACGGCGCGGACGGCATCCGGCCCGGTATCGGCATTCGCGAGCACTTTCAGGTCGGCGACCTCATCCGCCCAGCTCAGCAGGGTATTCAACTCCGAGCTGAACTCAGGCTCCACCGTCGGAATCTCGCCCAGGTAGACGTTGCCGCTGCTGCCGTCGATGGTAATGACGTCCCCTTCCTTGATGACGGTATTACCCACATAGGCCTCCCGGCGCATGACGTCCACCTGGATACCCTCGGCGCCGGCGACACAGGGCTTTCCCATGCCGCGCGCCACCACGGCAGCGTGGGACGTCTTGCCCCCGCGGCTGGTGAGGATGCCTTCGGACGCAAAAAAGCCGTGAATATCCTCCGGCTTCGTCTCCTCCCGCAAAAGGATCACCTTCTGATCGCCCTCCTTGCCGATGGCCTCCGCCCGGTCTGCGTCGAAAACCGCGTGGCCCCAGGCTGCCCCCGGGGATGCAGGCAACCCCTGCGCAAGGGGTTCAGCGCGAAACTGGGGATCCAGGCGGGGATAAAGCATCTGCTCCAACAGGTTGGGGTCCACCCTCAGCAGGGCCTGTTCCTTGCTGACAAGACCCTCCCTTTCCATCTCCACGGAAGAACGCACCATGCCGATGGCGTTCATCTTGCCGTTGCGCGTCTGCAGGCAATAGAGGGTACCGCGCTCGATAGTGAACTCGAAGTCCTGAACCTCGTGGTAGTGCTGCTCCAGCTTGTCTCGCAATTCCCCGAGCTGTTTTGCCATCTCCGGCATTTCCTCATCGAGCTTGGATATGGGCTTCGGGGTACGTATACCCGCCACGACGTCCTCACCCTGGGCATTCAACAGGTACTCTCCGAAAAGCTTGTTCTCCCCGGTGCCTGGATTCCGGGTGAAGGCGACACCCGTCCCGCAATCGTTTCCCTGGTTGCCGAAGACCATGGTGCAGACATTGACCGCCGTTCCATTGGCCATGGCCGGTGTGATGTTGAACTCCCGACGATAATCCACCGCCCGCTTGCCCATCCAGGAGCCGAATACCGCCTTGATGGAGATCTCGAGCTGCTGATAAGGGTCCTGTGGAAAAGGCCGCCCCGTGTGGACTTCAACGACTTCCAGAAAACGATTGCTGATATCTTTCAGATCATCGGCGGAAAGTTCCAGATCCTGGCTGACGCCGGCGCGGTGCTTGACGGCCTCGAACTGCTCGTCAAAGAGTTCATCCGGCACGTCGAGCGCGATCTTCCCGAAAAGCTGGATAAATCGACGGTAGGCGTCAAAACCGAAACGGGGATCCCCGGTCTTATCGATCAAACCCCGGAGTGTGTCGGAGTTCAGCCCCAGGTTGAGGATGGTATCCATCATACCCGGCATCGACATGGCCGAGCCGCTGCGAACAGAGATGAGTAGAGGATCCTTGCTGTCCCCGAAGCCCTTGCCCGTCGCCTTTTCCACTTTCGCGATATTTTCGCGCACCTGTTCCATGATGCCCGGGGCAAGTTCCCTTTCTTTGGAATCCAGATAAGCCAGACAGGCTTCGGTGGTAATGACAAAACCGGGCGGCACATTCAAACCGATCTGGGTCATTTCACACAGATTGGCGCCCTTGCCGCCAAGCAGTTTTTTGTTTTTTCCATCACCTTCGGTGAATGAAAAGACCCATTGGTTGTTGGTGGTGGATTCCGTGGACATGATGACTTGGTTACTCCCTTGAGGTCACAGGTTATGTGACTTTGAATTTCACAGGCTTTGTCCGGACATGCTGTTCCGGGCGATTACGGTATAATCTGGGTTTTGCAAATATTAACCGTTCAATTTTACAACAAGATTACCTCAGCGATGGAAAAAACATACGATCCCCACGCCCTTGAGCAGCACTGGTACAAAACCTGGGAAAAGAAGGGTTACTTTTCGCCTGATCATGGGGGGGACGAAGCTAGAACGGGCGCGCACGGCGCCTACTGCATCATGATCCCGCCGCCCAATGTCACGGGAAGTCTGCACATGGGCCACGCCTTCCAGGACACCATCATGGACGCGCTGACCCGTTACCACCGGATGAAGGGCGACAGATCCCTCTGGCAGGCGGGATCGGACCATGCCGGGATTGCGACCCAGATGGTGGTGGAACGCCTGATCAACGCCGAGGGGATGACCCGCCACGATTTCGGGCGGGAGGCATTTATCCACAGGATCTGGGAGTGGAAGGAACAGTCGGGAAACACCATCACCCGGCAACTCAGGCGCATGGGTGCCTCCCTTGACTGGGAGCACGAGCGATTCACCATGGACGAGGGCCTGTCGGCCGCCGTCATAGAGGTCTTCGTGCACCTGTACGAGGAGGGCCTGATCTATCGCGGCAAGCGGCTGGTCAACTGGGACCCCGTGCTGCATACCGCCGTCTCCGACCTGGAAGTGCTTTCCGAAGAGGAAGCAGGCCACATGTGGCACATGCGTTATCCGCTGA
>JAHEHQ010000120.1 GCA_024644505.1 Gammaproteobacteria bacterium | reverse complement strand
GTACATCCGTCGTTCGTCATTTCGGGATCGCCGGCGCATTTTACCTGAGCGCGAGAATCAGCGGGAGCTTCGTCGGCAAGACAGGCGTCGGGACAGGCTCAGGAGCAGAGTGCTCCACGCACCTGAAGTGGAACGGGTGCTATGCATTCTTTGAGAAAGTGCATTTAGGGCCTGTTAACACTATGCAAAGATTCATGACTCATCGGTGATGTCTGCCTGCCAGTAACTGCAGTATCTCCTCGAAAACCTGGTTGCTCAACGTCTCCGACAGATCCAGGGCCAGGCAGTTCGTATAGTAGGGGCTGAGGTCGAGCCCTACCCCCAAACCATAAACATCCACTTCCCTTTTGGTTTCCAGAAGATTGATCACCTGTTTGAGGTGAGTGTCCAGATAGTATCTGTCGTTTGCCAGGCCGGTGGCGGTGTCCATCGGGCAGCCGTCCGATATCACGATCAGGATTCTCCGCTCCTCACTGCGTCCAATCATGCGGTGGCATGCCCATTCCACGGCTTCGCCGTCGATGCCCTCACGAAACAGATCCGCCTTCAACAGAGCGGCGATGTCCGTGCGGGCCTGCCGCCAGGATGAGTCGACATTTTTGAATACCATGTGGCAGAGTTCGTTCAGCCTGCCGGGATATTGCGGACGCCCCTTTCCCAGCCACTCGAGCTGGCATCTGCCGCCGTTCCAGGCACCTGTTGTATAGCCGAGTATTTCTGTGTTGACCTGCGCCTGCTCCAGAGCCCGGCCCAGCACATCCACCAACACGGCCACGGGCTCGATATGGGCCTTCATGGATCCTGAACAGTCGATCAGAATACTCACCAGACAGTTGGCATGAGGCCTGTATCGTTCCTGACGAAACAGGCGCCGCTCCGCCGGAGAGGCAACCAGTTGGCTGAGTCTGCGGGCATCTATATAGCCCTCCTCCTCGCCAAAACTCCATCCATCAGCCCTTGGAGCCGAAAGCAGGGCTGATAGCCTGCGGGCCAGGCGTGGGATATTGATACCCTGACCCTGTACGCGTTTGTCCAGTCTTTGGCGCAGTTCCTTCAGATAGTCTTTTCTCACCAGCGAGGCTGCCTCTACCTCCCCGTCATATCGGGTGGTGAAAACCCGATAAGCGGCTTCTGTGTCGGCGAATACGCTGCTTTCTCCGGTTGCAGCCGCGGCGATAACACCCGGATCATCACCCCCATCCAAATCCAGTATCGCCGCCAGTTCGGACAGCGCTTCCTGATCCTCTTCCCGTGGATTCTCTCCCGGTTCCTTTTCCCTCTCGCTGTTTGCCATGCCGGCAATGACGCCGGCAATCTTCCCCGCGTGACATGCGAAGACCTCCTGATCTTCATGGGCCTGCTTGAGCCCCGCCATCTCTTTGCCGATTACGGGCATCAGACTGAAACGGGTGGCCTCAATCAGGCCATCGGTCTCTTCCAGCACCGGACAGTCATTCAGTCGGGCCCAGGCCACCTGCGCAAGCGTGTAGATCAGGATGCCGACGTGGGTTTCCGTCAAGCCCGAATGATGAACTGCCAGGGACCACTGGGTGAAGCGATGCCGGATATTTCGCTTCATTCCGGGAAACCGCTCCGGAACCAGGGATTCCACCCGTAGCTGCTCCAGAAGCTCGAAAATAAAACCTTGAATCCTGTCCACGGGACTCAGCCTGCTATGGAGTTCGGGGTTGCTTAGCTGCAGGCGAAGCGCAATGCCGTCCGCACTGCCCCGATAGGATCGGAAATCATCTTTTTCCGGGTCGGTGCGAAGATGCGGAGTACGAATGGGCACGGGTCTCAGGCCTTTGTGCAGCCTGCGCCCGCGGTAACGCAGGTCGGGTTGGCCGGTTAGGGCACGGATGCAGGCACCGCAGAGCTCCTCCACCCGCTGCTGCTGGCGTTCGGCTTTCACCGGTTCGGCTCTGTGAAATCCAGCTCCCGATCAAAGCAACGCTGAAAATACTCGGCGATAATGGGATACTCCGCCTCGTCGCATTTATTGAGGTAAGAGAGCCGGAAGGCCACCGCAGGATCATGGAAGATCTCCGTGTTTTCGGCCCATGCAATCACGGTCCGCGGAGACATCAGGGTAGACAGGTCACCGGCGGCGAATCCCTGGCGCGTGAGATTGGCCACCTCCACCATGGCCTGCACCATTCGAGTACCCTCCGTATCGGCATATCTGGGCACCCTGCCCTGCACGATGGCAACCTCCTCGGACCTCGGCAGGTAGTTCAGGGTCGCGACGATGTTCCAACGGTCGAGCTGGGCGTGATTCAACACCTGGGTCCCGTGGTAAAGGCCATCGAGATTGCCCAGCCCCACGGTGTTGGAGGTGGCAAACAGACGGAAGAACCTGTGAGGCCGGATCACCTTGTTCTGATCCAGCAGCGTAAACTTTCCGTCTCTTTCAAGTATCCGCTGGATAACGAACATGACTTCCGGTCTTCCCGCATCGTATTCGTCGAATATCAATGCCACCGGGCGCTGCAAGGCCCAGGGCACGATTCCCTCCTGAAACTCGGTGACCTGCTTGCCGTCGCGCACGACAATGGTGTCTTTCCCTACCAGATCCAGGCGGCTGATATGGCCATCCAGATTAACCCTGACACAGGGCCAGTTGAGGCGTGCTGCAACCTGCTCGATATGGGTGGACTTACCGGTGCCGTGATAACCCTGGATCATGACCCTTCTGTCATTGGTGAATCCTGCCAGAATGGCCAGCGTGACATCGGTATTGAAGCGATAGACGGGATCGATCTCCGGAACATGATCCTCCCGCTCGCTGAAGGCCGGTATGCGAAGATCCGAATCTATACCGAAGACCTCCCTGACCGACAGGCTGTGAACGGGTTTGATCTGTTTGATGTCGGTCATGGTCCTCCCCATAAGCCCCCGTCAACAACAATATGACTTTGATTCAACAAGGTATCCCAGATGCACGACACTATAATACAGGCAGATTCTATCTTTCGGCTGGAAAATTATCGACAATCTTGAGAGGAGGATGAGATCTTGATGTCATTCATCAGGCATGTAAGAAAAAAAACAACCTATCCGGGTGGCCGCCCAATGCTGCTTTGTCTGGTTGTCTTTCGGCAACGCTGTGATACTGTCTGAAAAGGAGGCTTTATGGAGCTAAAGTGGTTAGAAGATTTTCTGGCACTGGCCAACAATAGCAGCTTCTCCAAGGCGGCCGAAACCCGGTTTGTGACACAACCCGCATTTAGTCGACGAATACGCTCGTTGGAAAACTGGCTCGGCGTCAGTCTCGTTGATCGCACCCGAGTTCCTACCACGCTTACCGAGGCAGGTATGGAATTTATCGAGCAGGCCGAGAGTATCAAGGCCCAGATCTATGCCGCGCGTGACAATCTAAACTCATTGGCAAGCGATCACGCTGCCATGAGCGTGATGTCACAGCACTCTCTGGCGGTATCTTTTCTCCCTACCTGGCTTCGCAATATCGAGCCCTTTGTCGGCGACGCCCTGATTAAGGTACAGGCGGCCAACCTGCATGATTCGCTGGAGTCTTTTCTGGCAGGCACGGGAGATTTCCTACTCTGTTTTTCGTCACCCGATGTTCTCGAACAATTGGAACGTTCCGATATCGAGAATATCCAGGTAGGAGTGGATCGACTGGTACCGGTAACCGCGGTGAACGCAGAAGGTAAACCCCTGTTTAGAACAACGCAGAGCGGTAGCCTGAGGCTGCTCAGTTACCCGCAAGACTCTTTTTTCGGCAGATTGATAATGAGCAAGTGCATGCCTCTCTCGGACAATGAGTTGAAACTGCAGAAAGTTTGTGAGAATGCCTTGGCAGAGGGCCTGAAAGCACTGGTTGATATGGGATACGGAGTGGCCTGGCTGCCTGAGTGTCTGGTGGCAAAAGAGCTTAACGAAGGCAGTATGGCGATTCTGAAAACGCCACTGAGATCCATTGATTTAAAGATTAATCTTTACCGGTTTAAACAGAAACGATCAGATTCAGCCGACGCATTCTGGAAATACGTATCAGAGCTTTATAGCAACTATGGATCCTCCCACGATTGAATGGGTATTTCTGTGCCATCAGCCATGGAAAGCAAAGACCCGTGGACCTTAAATCCAAAGTCGGGGATTTGGATGGGTTATATGATTTTCTTCGCCCCTTTTACTCAAATACCTCTCGAACGACAGTTGTGGCCAGCAGCTCTGAGGCATCATAAACCGGAAGCGATGTCCGGAGCCTGTCCCCAATTACCGAAAGCTCGGTACAGGCAACCACCAGACATTCAGCGCCCTGCGCCTGCAAATCATCTGCAGCACGATTGTAGGCCAGGATCTGATCGGAAGTCTGCCGTTTCGCCTTTACTGCACGAATCAGATCCATCACTGCCCGCTGATTCTGCTGCTGAGGATAAAGCACCTTTACGCCATGTTGTTTGAACCAGGGCTCGTAAAGATAAATCTGTTGCAAAGCCGTTGAGGCCAGCAGCCCGGCCTTGCGCAGGTCCGGTTGCTCTTGTTTGCAGTGGCTGGAGGTTAACTCAATCAGATTTAAAATCGGGATATCCACCGCAGCCGCAACTTCCGAATAGTAGTGGTGCGCGGTATTACAGGGGATTACCAGGAAGTCAGCCCCCTGCTTTTCCAATCCGCGTGCCATATCAATCATGCAAGGTGCCGGACTTTCACCGGTCCCATCGATCAGCGCCTCTATTCTGGATGGAACCTTGGGGTTGTTGTCCACCAGCATACGGATATGATCCGCATCGTCTTTTGCCGGTGTCGCATCGATCACCCGCTGCATCAGGTCCACTGCGGCCTCGGGGCCCATACCTCCGAGAACACCGACAGACTTGTCTTTACGCGTCTTATCGGGACTCATATGCGGCACTCGTTTACCACATCGACAATGACCTCGGCGATCAACACACAGTCTTCTTCGCTGAACGTTAATGGAATCCGCATATCCAGCAGTGTAGAGATGATCTGTTCGGTTTTAGGAAGCTGCGGCAAGTGCGGGATATAACGCCAACTGTCATAGCGACTCGTGTAGTCCCGGGGTATGGAGTCGCCAAACCACTTCAATACCACGCCCCGCGCCCCGCAGAGTTCAACCACCTTGAGCATCGATTCTGCACTGAACTGAGGTAGAGAGAACTGAATAGAGCTGCCTACAAACTGCTCGGCCTCTGGGCGCCCGGGTATTCGAATCCCTGGGCGGACGCCCAGGATTTTCTCAATGATTCGGTATCGCCGATTCCAGCGCTTACACTGAACGTCGAGATCGGCGAGTTGCGGACGCAGAATCGCTGCGCGCAAGTTGTCCATGCGACCGCTGTAATTTGGTGTTTCGTAGCGTATCTGCTCGAAACTCTCTTTCGGTGGTGAGGCAAAGTGACGTTCGAAAAGCATGTAAGAGCCGGAGAGCATAACAGCCCGGGCCATCACTTCTGAGTGACGGGTGGTAAGAAAACCACCTTCGCCGGAGTTGATGTGCTTGTAGGTTTGGGCGCTGAAACAGGCGACATCGCCAAAGGTACCGCTCTTCCTTCCATTCCAGCTTGCACCCATGGTGTGCGCACAATCTTCGATCAGGAAAATATCGTAACGATCACAGATTTCCACAATGCGATTCATATCCGCGAGGTGCCCTCGCATATGGGAAAGCATCAGGAATCTGGCGCCGGTTTCTGCAGCTTTCGATTCGAGATCATCAATGTCGATACAGTAGTCGTCGGCGACATCCACCAAAACCGGTTCAGCGCCACTGTTGTGAATCGCCCCGGGGACCGGTGCCAGGGTAAAGGCGTTACACAAGACCTTGTCAGCGACCGACACACCTGCAGCCCGCAGGGAGATATGCAGGGCATAACCTCCGGAAGCGCAGGCCAGACAATAAGGTACGCCCTGATACTCGGCAAACTCCAATTCCAACAGGTCGGTTTCACTTTTTTCCCCGGGCAGCGTGTTGTAGCGGTGTAAACGCCCGGAACGCAGGATCTCAACTGCAGCGGCAATCCCCGCTTCGGGAATCGCCTCCTGCTGGGTAAAGGATTTTTTGAAAACTCTCAAGGAGCTTCCTCAGTCATAGCGTTTCTGATCATAAACAGGAAAATGCCACTCTTTGTCAGGGTAGAACTTGCGCAAACGCCAGTCGCACGCACGGGCATGGCCTTCCATGCCCTCTGTACGTGAAATCCTTGAACCGGCCGCACTAAACGTCAGATTAGCGACTTCGTCAAGTTCCTGATAGGTCAAAATTTTCATGAATTTCTGCACATTGAGACCGCCGCTGTAGCGGGCCGCTTTCCTGGTCGGCAGGATATGATTGGTGCCGGAGCACTTATCCCCCTGAGAAACTGTGCTGCCTTCGCCGAGAAACAGCGAACCATAGTTTTTCAGATTGGTTTTCCACCATTCCAAATCCTTCGCCAGGATCTGCAGGTGCTCGCAGGCGTAAGTATCGCTGATTTCAACCAACTCGTCCCGGTCTTTCCCGAGAATCACCACACCATGATCGCGCCACGCGGCCTCGCAAACATCAGCATTTGGCATTTCCGAGATCACATGGGGCATCAACTCCAACACCTTCTCTCCAATTCGACGACTGTCGGTGAACAGCCAGACCGGTGAGTTGGTGCCGTGCTCCGCCTGGGAGACCAGGTCAACCGCAATCGTCATCGGGTCGGCCGCATCATCAGCAATGATGGCAGACTCGGTTGGACCGGCGAACACGTCGATCCCCACCGCGCCGAACAGCATGCGCTTGGCTTCGGCCACATAAGCATTGCCGGGGCCAACCAGAATATCGGCGGGCTTTCCCGTAAACAGACCATTGGCCATGGTAGCGATCGCATGGACACCCCCCATTTCGAGAATCACGTCCGCACCGGCCGTATGCATGGCATAAGCCACCGCAGGATTGATACTGTTACCTCGGGGTGGAGAACATGCAACGACAAAGGGAACGCCTGCCGCCTTGGCTGTTGCAACACTCATCAGGGCCGATGCCGCGTGGGCGTAGCGCCCCCCGGGTACGTAACAACCGGCACACTGCACCGGTATCACCCGTTGTCCGAGCCGGACCCCCGGTTCCGTTTCGATTTCGAAGGAGACCAGGCTGTCACGTTGTGCCTCGGCAAATCGTTTGATCTGCCGATGAGCAAAATCAATATCGTCCTTTACGCTCTGGGGGACTTCGGCAATCAGTTCCTGCCGTTTCTCGCCAGACAGGATGAATTCTCCCTGCCAATTATCGAATTGCTTCGCAAATGCCCTGACCGCCACTTCACCCTCATCCTTGATACGCTGAAGCATCGCCTTGACTGTCGCCTGAACCTTTTCATCTTCATCGACAATGACCGCGTCAGAAACCGCTTTTTTCAAATATTCCATGAGATACCTCCTTGACCCGTATGCCTAAAGCACTGGTATCAAACTATCTGCGTCGTTTATTCAATCGAGTGATGATGGTATCAGCCCCCTGTGCCAGTGAATCGCCCGTCAGGAATTCCGATTTACGGGCCTTATTGCCACCTCCAGCCAGACCGGTACAGTCATCCCGCTTTAT
>JAHEHQ010000119.1 GCA_024644505.1 Gammaproteobacteria bacterium | reverse complement strand
CGATTGCCTCAAACCGGTAGTTTCGGGGGGGAGCTTACCACAATTAAACCAGGTATTTGGGCCATGTCTGTCAGCGGAAGGAGAGGCGATGCATGCAATCGATAGCTAAGACCCGCGAGGATCTTTTAAGAATTTTTCAGGCGGGAGTGAACAGGGTTGGGGGGCGATCTGTCGTTCACGACTATCTCCAGGGGTTGGGAGGGGATGCCGCCTTTGGCTTGGTCGCGGTGGGCAAGGCCGCCGGGGCCATGTCCATGGGCGCGTTGGATGCGCTTGGGGACCGGGTCCTGGGGGGGCTGGTGATCTCTAAGACGGGGCATCTGGACATCGAAACCCTGAAGCGTTTCGGACTCACCGGCCTGGAAGGAGGGCACCCCGTGCCAGACGAGAACAGTCTGGCTGCCGGCCAGGCCCTGATGGCCTATTTGAGCGAACTGCCTCCAGGACAGCCGCTGCTGTTTCTCATTTCGGGAGGTGCATCGGCCCTGGTGGAGGTACTGAACGAGGGTGTGGGCCTGGATGATCTGCGCGCCGTCAATCAATGGCTGCTCGCCAATGGCCTGGGTATCACCCAGATGAACCTGGTGCGCAAGGCACTTTCAAGGATCAAGGGCGGGAAGCTGCTGAGCCACCTGGGCAGTCGTCCGGTGACGGCATTGCTGATCTCCGATGTGCCCGGGGATGACCCGGCGGTGATCGGCTCAGGTATGCTGGTGCCCGATCCGGGCGCCCGGGAGGCGTTGTCTACCCTTACGCTGCCTGACTGGATACAAAGGCTTACGGAATCCGGCGTATCATCGATGCCAACCGATGCCCCCAACCTCGAGCTTCGGATTCTCGCTACGCTCCGGGACGCGCGGGAGGCGGCCGGGGAAGAGGCCCGGCGACTGGGTTATGCCACCCGTGTGGAGCATGCCTTTATCAATGCCGAGGCTGAGAACGCCGGGCGCAGGCTGGCGTTGGAGCTGCTGGATGCCTTTCCGGGTGTCTGTATCTGGGGTGGCGAGCCGAGCGTCCAGTTGCCTGAGCATCCCGGCAGGGGGGGGAGGAACCAGCATCTGGCCCTGTCCGCGGCGACGGTGATCGATGGTCGCGACGATATCTTTTTTCTGTCGGGCGGAACCGATGGAACCGACGGGCCGGGCGAGGATGCCGGCGCCCTGGTGGATGGGGGCACGCTGGGCCGGGCTCGAAGGGCAGGCTACGAGGCCCAGGATGCCCTGGACAGGGCCGACGCGGGCACCCTCCTGGAGGCCAGCGGTGATCTGGTCAACACGGGGCCGACCGGAACCAACGTGATGGATCTGATGATCGGGATCAGGATCGAAACCTGAGATTTCAATGGGTTCAGACCTGAAATTACGCAAAAGTCTCCAGGACCAGCCCGTTGGCACCCGCGCGCAGGAAACCGCCATGGTCTTCGTGCCACTCCGGCAGCACGAAGCGCTGTGCCGCTTGATCATCCAGCGTGAAATCGTGGATGGCCGGACGGTGGGTGTGGCCGTGAATCAGGCGGGTAACGCCGGCTTCACGCATATACTGTTCCACCGTCTGCTGGTTCACGTCCATGATGTCCGCCGCCTTCAGTGAGGTGGCTTCTCCGCTCTCTTCGCGAAACTCTTCTGCCATCGCCAGGCGCTCGGGGACAGACTTGGTCAGGAAATCCTGGATGAGGGCGGGATTGCGCAGCAGTTTCCGCGCATTCTGATAATCCACGTCATCGGTGCAGAGCAGGTCACCGTGGGTCAGGAGTGTCGGGGATTCCTGCAGGTCAAGGACCTGGGTGTCACCCAACAGCGTGGCGCCGGTGGCTTCGGCAAACCCGTCCCCAACCAGAAAGTCCCGGTTTCCGCCCATGAAGTACAGCCGCGTGCCGGAATCTGTAACCCGTTTCATGGCGTCCAGGATGTGGGGAATGGGCGGTGTCTCGTTGTCATCCCCGATCCAGACGTCAAACAGGTCTCCCAGAACATAGAGCGCCTCGGCCCCCGCCGCCTGTTCCGTCAGGAAGCGGTAGAAGAGTTCGAGGGTGCCTGGGCGTTCTTCCGAAAGGTGCAGGTCCGAGATGAAGAGCGTATCCGGCATCTTATTCCTCGACCAGGGCCTGCTCGATCAGGATATCTTCCGCCGGTACATCCTGGTGGCCCATGTGGCTGGTGGTGTCCGCACCCTTGATCTGCTCCACGACATCCATGCCCGTCACGACCTTGCCGAATACGCAGTAACCCCACCCGTCCTGGCCGGGGTAATCCAGAAACTTGTTGTCCGACACGTTGATGAAGAACTGGGAGGAGGCGGAATGCGGATCCATGGTGCGTGCCATGGCGATGGTGCCGGTGAGATTGCTCAACCCGTTCTTTGCCTCATTCTCTATGGGGTCCCGGGTCTGCTTCTGAACCATACCCGGGAGGAAGCCTCCACCCTGGATCATGAAGTTGTCAATTACCCGGTGGAAGATAGTGCCGTCGAAAAAGCCATCCTGTACATACCGGAGAAAATTCTCACAAGTACCGGGTGCATTTTCCTTGTCCAGTTCTATGACGATGTCGCCCTGATTGGTCTTTAGTGTGATCATGGGGTAAATATTCCCTATTGCTTGTTACCGATGCGTGTAACGCTTTCAATGACAACCGGTTCTTCGGGCACGTTGCGCATGCCGTTCCGGGTGATGGTATAGACGTCGGCGATCTTGTCCACGTTATCCATGCCCTTGGTTACCTTGCCGAACACCGCATAGCCCCAGCTGTCGAAGCTCGGATAGTCGAGTTTGTCGTTGTCCACGTGGTTGATGAAAAACTGGGAAGTGGCTGAGTGCGGATCGCTGGTGCGCGCCATGGCGATGCTTCCACGCACGTTTTTCAATCCATTCTGGGCCTCGTTCCTGATGGGTGAGTGGCCGCGTTTGCGGCTCATGTCCGGATTGAATCCGCCACCCTGTATCATGAAGCTGTTGATGACGCGATGAAATAGGGTGCCGTTATAGTATCCCTCGTCCACGTAGCGCAGAAAGTTCTCAACCGAAATCGGTGCCTTGTCGGCAAAGAGCTCCAGCTCGATGTCTCCCAGGCTGGTTTTCATCAACACCCGGGGATTTTCAGCGTAAGCCGTTGATATCGTTCCGGCGCAGAGAATGGCCGCCATCAGCATACGGTAAAGTAGTACTTTCATGTCTTGTGATCCTCCAGCGATCAGCTTCCAGCAGCCGGTCTTTCCCGTTGGAACCCGGCTGTGTTTTCGACCGGCAGTGCCGCCCAAAACCGCCCCGTCGGCAGGTAAAACGCCGTATCATACATGGGTTGCCAATCTAAGGAAAAACCGCAGGGGCCATCCTCGGGGAGTTCTTTGATTATCAAGGGGTTTCGTTTACCATGCCCGGTTCGCCCGGAAGAACGCAGCCGGACAGGATCATTTTGGAGTCGAAATGCTGAAGGTCTACAACGATCTTTCCAACAGGAAGGAGGATTTCATACCCCTGGAGCCGGGAAAGGTGCGGATGTATGTCTGCGGCATGACGGTCTATGACCTCTGTCACCTGGGACACGCCAGGGTGATGGTGGTGTTCGATGTGATCTACCGCTATCTGAAATCGCTGGGTTATGAGGTTATCTACATCCGGAACATCACGGATATCGACGACAAGATCATCAACCGCGCGAATGAGAACGGGGAGTCGTTCAATGCCCTGACCGAGCGTTTCATCGCGGAGATGCACCGGGACACCGAGGCCCTGGGAGTGCTGCAGCCGGACGATGAACCGCGTGCCACCACCCATATCGAAGAGATCATCGATATGATCCGCCGACTGATCGACAATGGTCATGCCTACCGGGTCGAAAACGGCGATGTCTACTACTCCGTCGGCAGCTTCAAGGGCTACGGCAAACTGTCGGGCAAATCCATCGAGGACCTGCGTGCGGGCGCCAGGGTGGATGTGGACGAGCAGAAACGGGAGCCGCTGGATTTTGCACTCTGGAAGGCGGCGAAACCCGGAGAACCCGCCTGGCGTTCACCCTGGGGGGAGGGAAGGCCAGGATGGCATATCGAGTGCTCCGCGATGTCCACCTGCTGCCTCGGGGATACGTTCGATATTCACGGCGGCGGGGCGGACCTGACCTTTCCCCACCACGAGAACGAGATCGCCCAGTCCGAAGGGGCCACCGGCAAGCCTTTCGTGCGCTACTGGCTGCACAACGGGTTCGTGCGCATCAACGACGAAAAGATGTCCAAGTCCCTGGGCAACTTCTTTACGGTGCGGGAGATTCTCAAGCACTTTCAGGCGGAGGAGATCCGCTACTTCATCCTCACCAGCCATTACCGCAGCCCGTTGAACTACGATGAGGAGCATCTGGTAAATGCCAGGGGCGCGCTGACCCGCTTCTACACCGCCATGCGTGGCCTGCCGGATGCGACGTCCGCGGGTGCGGAAGACTACGCGGAGCGCTTCAACCAGTCCATGGCCGACGACTTCAATACCCCCGAGGCCCTTGCCGTGCTTTTCGAACTGGTGCGGGAGATCAACCGGGTCAGGCAGAAGGACGAGACGAGGGCGGGTGCCCTGGCTGCGGAATTGCGACGCCTGGGCGGTGTGCTGGGCATACTCCAGGACAACCCGGAGGTTTATCTCCGGGGCGCTGCCGGGGAAAAACCTGCGCTGGACGACGAGGCTGTCGAGACCCTGATAAAGTCACGCATGGATGCCCGCAAAAACCGGGACTGGGCAGAAGCGGACCGGATTCGGGATGAACTCAAGGAACTTGGCGTGGTGCTGGAGGATGGGCCTCAGGGAACGAGTTGGAGGCGAACCTGAATTTTTTTCCCTAACCGGGTAGTTATTAGTCGGGATGAAAGGTCTTTCCCAGCGCCCTGGGTGGTGCCCCCCGCAGTTTGTCAACCAGAAGTGCCAGGCCAGGCTTGTCGTCCAGCCAGCGCTGGACACCCTTGTATTGAAGCAGGTTGATCAAAACCAGCGCCAGGATCATCAGGGGAAAAGGCGCCATCTGGAAGACCTGCGCGGGAATGCCGGTCCAGATGCCCTGGAGCACGATCCCAAACACCTGAAGAAAGGCAAAAAGGAAGGCACCCAGGGCAACGCGAATCGGGTGCCAACCGCCGAAGATGACGATCGCCAGCGCGATCCAGCCGATCCCCTCGATCCCCTGTGGTCGGCCCCAGCCGGGTTTGATGCCCAGTGAGAAGGCGGCGCCGGCCAGCCCCACCAGTGCACCACCGATGATCGTGTATAGGATCTGCTTGCGCCGCGGGTCTATGCCCCGTGTGTAGCAGGCCTCCGGATTCTCGCCTACCGCACGGAGTTCCAGCCCCCGGCCGGTGCGATAGAAGTACCACCATACCGCCGGGATCAGCAGCAGGCCCAGATAAACGGGGAGGGGCTGCTGAAACAGAACGGGACCGAAAAAGGGGACCTCCGACAACCCCGGGATCTTCCAGGAGATCAGCTGGGGGCCCTGCAGTCGGGAATAGGGGTTTCCCAGAAAATACGCCAGGTCTTTGCACATGAGCGTCAGCGCGAAGCCGACGGCCACCTGCAGCTGTCCCAGATAGATTCCGAACCATCCGACCAGCAGTGCGATTGCCGCACCGGTAACGGCGGCGGCCGCGAAACCCAGGGTGAAACTGCCGGTCTCGAATCCCACCATGAATGCAATCATGGCGCTGAGCAGGAGCGAGCCGTCCAGCGACAGGTTTATCACCCCCGCCTTTTCGGTGATGGTCTCCCCCAGCGTGGCAATGATGAGCGGGGCCGCGGTGGCCAGGACGCTGGCGAGCAGGATGGTGAGGGGCAGCTCGTTCAATCCGGGGCACCCCCCTTGCGCAGGTGCCTGATCCCGAATACCAGCAGGGCGCTCAGGACACAGGCACCCTGGATGACGCCGGAGAGCGACGAGTCGAGCTGCATCATCATGGGCAACTGGATACTTCCCACATTCAATGCCGCGAAAAACAGGGCGATGAAGGGGATGGGGGCGAGCCGGAACCCCGCGAGCATCACCACCAGCAGTCCCAGATAGCCGTAGCCGCTGGAGATCGCCGGGATGAGCCGGTGGTACACACCACTCACCTGAACCCCGCCCGCCAGACCGGCCAGGGCCCCGGAAATAAGAATCGCAATCAACATATAGCGTTGGGAAGACAGGCCGAAAAGAACCACCGCCCTGGGGTTATGTCCCACGGCCTTGAGGTTGAGACCGAAGCGGCTGCGGTTCAGTATCCATGCGGTAGCCAGGATCAGAATGATCACCAGCGTCAGCGCAAAAGGCGATACGCGCCAGCCTTCAAGGGTGGGAAACCAGAGATCCCGCGGAAAGGGTTCAGTGCCGCTCATGGAGGCGATGCCAGGCCGCTTCCAGGGGCCGAAAATGAGCCAGAGTACCAGGCCCATGGCCACGAAATTCAGGCCCAGTCCGGCAAAGATCTCGTGAACCCCGCCGCGAATCTTGAGCCATCCGGCGAAGAGTGCCCAAGATGCGCCCAGCAGGGCACCCGCAATCAGCGCCAGGCAGAGCAGCAACAGGGGATGGCCGGACTCCAGGCCCATGCGGAGCACGCCCGCGGTACCGATGGCACCCAGCACCATCTGTCCCTCGACACCGATATTCCACAATCCGCTTCGAAATGCATAGACCAGCCCCACACTGCACAGGGTCAGGGGGATCCACACGTTCAACACCCTGGATAACTTCGACCATGAACCGAAAGAACCGGAGATCAGGTGGGAGAGTGCCTCGGTGGGAGACGCACCGATCAGCAGCAGCAACAGGCCGGTAAAAACCGTCACGATGACGAGGATCAGGAGGGTATCCGTGAGATGTCGGCCAAGCCTGGCCATAGGGAATTCGCGGTTCATTGTCCCGTCATGGCTGCGGCCACGTCCTGATAGTCCAGTTCCCCGATGGGAAGATCACGAACAATCCTGCCGTCGAAGAATACCAGCACCCGATCCGCGATATTCAGGATCTCGTCCAGTTCCGCGGAACTGAATACGACGGTGCCACGGCTGGCAAACTGTCTGCGCAGGTGCTCCCACATCAGGCGGGCCGATTCCATGTCCAGTCCCCGGGTGGGATTCTCCAGGAGTATCAGGATGGCATCGGGGGGTATCAGAGAGAGCAACAGTCTTTGCTGGTTTCCCCCCGACAGGGATTCGGCCGGTGTGTGGGGGTGTCCCCGGATTCTGAACTGGGAAATGGCCTCGGCGGCCAGAACCTTCGCGGTGGCCATGCCGCAGTTGTGCGCCAGTGCAAAATGGTCCTGGACGGTGAATCCCGGGATCAGTCCCTCTTCGAGCCTGTCCGCCGGCAGAAAACTGCCACCGGCCTGCCGGAACCCTTTATGTCCTCTTTTTGCCGGAGCATCCCCAATGGCTTGTACTCTCCCCCGGGTCGGCCTGCCCAGCCCGGCGGCGAGCCTCAGAAACAGCCCCTGGCCGCTGCCGGAGAGCCCGGCGAGTCCCACCACTTCTTTTCGATGGATGGTAAGGCTGCAGTCGCTGAGGCCTGTTCGCTCGCCGTCGGCGCTGACCCGGTCGAAAGAAAGCAGGGGTTCACCCCGGTCCACGACCTCCGGTCTTGTACCCGATTTCGGCGGTTCATCGAAC
>JAHEHQ010000118.1 GCA_024644505.1 Gammaproteobacteria bacterium | reverse complement strand
CGGCGAATCGGCTGACGTTGAGCCAGTCCAGAGACATCAGTATGTCGAATCGGTCGTCCAGGCATTCCACGGGCTCGATACCCGTACGCAGCATGACCGCAGATTCCCCGCCGCGGATCTGTGGGCCGGCCGAACGGCCCATGAGTCCGTAATATCCCGCGTTGGCCACGGCCCGCAACAGTACCTGTCCGCTGGTCACCACGCCGCTGCCGCCCGACCCTGTTATGGCCACCGAAAGCGTGTTCGAATTTTGATGGGCGTTATTGTCCATGTCTGGTTTGATATGATACCGCACTCATTGGATTTTCCGGGACATGAATCTCATCCAGACTCGATCTTCTATGGTTAAACAACTGCGGGTCAGCCCGAAACGGCCAAGATACCACGAGGGCAAATCAGATTATCCTACACTCGAATAGCCGCCTGGCTGTCCTGGCGATCAGCTTTGTCATTGTCGCTCTGGGAATGAATGGATCTGCTTTTTCAGAGGGGACGATGAAACAGACTGTCGACAGCGTTGTTAACAGGCTGGAGAAACCGGTATCGGACAGGCTTGGCCCCCGTTTCCGTTTTGCGGGTGCGCAGTGGCCTCCCCAGGCGGCGACCCTGTTGGCAATAAAGGAAACCCGTACCCTCGAGCTTTGGGTCAGTTCGGGGGGCGGGTGGCTGCACATCCGTGATTACCCGATCAGGGGCTTGAGCGGTCACCCGGGACCCAAGTTGTTCGAAGGGGACCGGCAGGTTCCCGAAGGTCGCTATGATGTTGTAGGGCTCAACCCCAACAGTGCATTTCATTTGTCGATGAAGCTGGATTATCCGAACGCCTTCGACAGGGAGATGGCCGCCCTGGATGGCCGGAAACGCCTCGGCGGTGATATCTACATTCACGGCCGTGATGTCTCGAAGGGTTGTCTCGCCATGGGTGACCGCGCCGTCGAGGAATTGTTCGTCATGACCGCGCTCGTCGGTAAGGAAAATGTCGATGTCATCATTGCGCCTCGCGATTTCAGAGTTTATCCCCCGGGGGACTCGAATGGCGTGGTGCCCCATTGGGTAAGTGATTTGAACCAACGGATCGCCTCTGATCTGGAGCCCTTTCCCCTGAGTGAAAAGTAGACGATCCGGCGGGTTCATCCCGTGAATGCCGCCGCACCAAATTTAGAAAACCAGGCACGATTACTTCATGGCCAAGTCCCGAAAGAACGCCGGAAAACCGCATAGCAAGTCGCGGACGGGGAAGAAGACCCCCGCGAGAAAAAGCCGCACAGGACGCGGGCGCCGCCGCACCGGAAAATCCGGGCGCCGGTTATCCAGGATTGTTGCACTCCTGGTGTTTCTGGGGGCAATCAGCGGCATCTATCTCCTCTACCTGGATCACAAAGTCAGGACGGGTTTCGAGGGGAAACGCCATGCGGTACCGGCTCAGGTCTATGGAAGGCCGCTGGAACTCTACCCGGGTGCGAAGCTATCCCCCGGTCAGCTCGAGGCCGAGTTTCAACGCCTTGGGTATCGCAAGGTGACCTACCCGAAGCGGCCTGCTGCCTGGTCGCGCAACAGGGATCGCATCATCGTACGCACCCGGCCTTTCGCTTTCTGGGACGGCCAGGAGTCGGGCCGTTATCTGGACCTGGGTTTCAGGGGAGGCGTGCTGAGCTCCATGGTGGATGGCAATGGCAGGCCACAGGCACTGGTTCGCCTGGAAACACCCAAGATCGGCAGTATCTACCCGGCCCACAATGAGGACCGGGTGCCGGTGGTTCTGGATGAGGTGCCGGAGATATTGATCGATATGTTGATCACCATCGAGGATCGTTCCTTTTACACCCATCACGGGGTGGATCTGAAAGCCATCCTGCGGGCGGTCTGGGCCAACCTGAAGGCCGGCGGAGTGGTTCAGGGGGGCAGCACCCTGACCCAGCAGCTGGCGAAAAATCTTTACCTGACCCGGGAAAAGAGCCTGTGGCGCAAGGCGAATGAGGCGGTGATGGCGCTCATCATCGAGCGCCGCTTCAGCAAGGACGAAATCCTGTCAGCTTACCTGAACGAGATCTATCTGGGTCAGGACGGTAACCGTGCCATACACGGCTTCGGGCTGGCCAGCCACTTCTATTTCAATCGCCCGCTGGATGAACTGGATCTGCCCAGGCTCGCGTTGCTGGTCGGCATGATCCGGGGCCCCTCCCTGTATGATCCCAGGATTCATCCGGAGCGGGCCGGCAAACGGCGCAATCTGGTGCTCGATGTGCTGCACCGCCAGGACGTGATTACCGCGGAACAGAAAAACAGAGCGGCAAAGGCACCGCTCGGGGTGGTCAGCCGGGGCAAGAAGGGCGGCAGCGGTTATCCCGCATTTCTCGATCTGGTGCGGCGCCAGCTGCGGCGGGATTATCGCCCGGAAGACCTGACATCCGAGGGATTGCGCATCTTCACCACCCTGGATCCGGAGATACAGCAACAGACCGAGATATCGCTGAGCGAGCGCCTCCAAAAACTGGAAAAAAGGCATGGTCTGCCGGCCGGGAAGCTTGAAGGCGCGGCTGTCGTGGCAAGATCCGAGGGCGGCGAGATACTTGCGGTGGTGGGTGGGCGGCGTGCCGGTTATGCGGGATTCAACCGGGCGCTGGACGCCAGACGCCCCATCGGATCCCTGATAAAGCCGGTGGTCTATCTGGCCGCGCTCATGCGGCCGGACCGGTATAATCTCGTGACGAAGCTGAGCGACGAACCCATACACATTGGGGGCAGGGATGGAAGCGTATGGTCACCGCGGAATTTTGATCTCAAGAACCATGGCGAGGTGCCCCTTCACCTGGCCCTGAGCAAATCCTACAACGTGGCCACGGTGCGTCTCGGGATGGAGATCGGCTTGAAGCCGGCGCTGGAACTGCTGGAGCAGTTGGGAATCAACCGCCCTGTTCAGGCCATACCTGCCCTGTTTCTGGGTGCCGTATCCCTGAGTCCCCTGGAGGTTGCACAGATCTACCAGACATTCGCGGCCGGGGGGTTCCGGTCACCCTTGCGGGCGATTCGCGAGGTGCAGGCGGCAGATGGGTCCCAACTGCAACGGTATCCGTTGACGGTCAGACAGGCCGCTCCGGTCGGCCCTGTCTACCTGTTGAACAGAAATCTGCAGGAGGTGGTTCGCACCGGCACGGCAAGGAGTCTGTCAGGCTTTCTGGGTGATCAACTCAATGTTGCGGGAAAAACGGGTACCACCAATGATTTGAAAGACAGTTGGTTCGCCGGTTTCAGCGGCAACGAGGTGGCGGTGGTCTGGGTCGGCAGGGACGACAACAAGCCGGCGGGTCTCACGGGGGCGCAGGGTGCTTTGCGGGTATGGGGGGATATAATGCGCCGGATGGCACCGGTTCCGCTGGATCTGCCGAGACCGGAATCTGTCGAGGCCGTCTGGATAGATCCTGTGTCCGGCCTGAGGGCCGATGCCAGGTGTGAGGGTGCACAGGAGTATCCGTTTATCAGGGGCTCCGCGCCCGAAACGAAAGCTCCCTGTGTTGCGGAGACGGACGACCCCCTGCGTTCACTGTTCCGGAGGATTTTCGAATGACCAATACCAGACCCATGATGATCTGGCTGATAATACTGACATTGCCCATAGGGGCCTGCAGCACGCCCATGCGGTCTTCCCCCACGGCACACTCGGCTTCGTCCCTTCCCGGCGATCAGGACGAATCCGCTCAAGGCAGGGGGCCTGCGCAGACAAGTTCATACGAACCCCAGGTCGCGGTGGCCATGTCGCCCCAATACAGCATGCCGGTGGCAGCCCTGCTTGAAGAGGCATCCCGGCAGGAGACGGCAAATGATCTGACTGCCGCGGTTGGGTCTGTGGAACGGGCATTGAGGATAGAACCCAGAAACGCCCATGTGTGGCACCGGCTGGCATTCCTGCGCATGAAGCAGGGGCGTCATGCCATGGCAGTGGAACTGGCCGCCAAATCCAACAGCCTTGCTGGCGGTGATGCCGAACTGGTGCGCGACAACTGGCGGCTCATGGCACGCAGCTACAGGGCAGCGGGGGATTCGGCGTCCGCCGCGGCGGCGGAGCGAAGGGCAAAGGCGTATCGTTAACCGCCTCAAACCGGTTTGGGTTACAATCCGGGTTCATTTGCTACCTGTAAAAAAGGGGACCGCATGAGCGTCTATGCCGTAGACAAACTGATCGCCCAGGCGCGGCAGTTGGCTGCGGATTACCGGCGTACCACCGGTAAGCCCCTGCCCGGTGTGAGTAACGAGATCGCGCTGCACGATGCGTTGAGGTTGCTGGAACTGCAGCCGGTGTCCGCGCCCTCGGGTGGCATAGATGCCATAGATCCCGGCCGCGACGACAAGAAAATTCAGATCAAGAGCCGGACCATTTTCGACGAGAGCAAAGGCGGTCAGCGAATCGGGCAGATAAAGGTGGACCAGGCATGGGAATCTGTGGTTCTGGTTCTCATGGATGAGGAGTACGAACCTTACGAGATTTATGAGGCCGAGCGTGAAGACCTGCTCGAATACATGAACAAGTCCAGCAGCAGTCGCGTCAAGAGAGGAGCCCTGTCGGTGGCCCGGTTCAAGGTGATCGGGAGGCTGGCCTGGACGCGGGAAGAAGGCCTGGAACCGGAGCTTTGGGACAACCGGTCCGGCTAGGGCCTGTTAACACTAGGCGGATGCCCATCGACGGAGGCCATTTTTTCGCAGGACAAGGCGCACTGAGCGCAGTGTACCTGCCGTACATAAGCGAAAGTGCAACGCGGTCATGGGGAAAAATGGCCCCGTCCCTCCGGGTTGGCTCTCCAATGAGGCCATTCGGCGTTGCACATCGCTCATTTGGAACAACCAAACTTCGCTCTGTGCGCCTTGTCTGGCCTCATTGGAGGGCCAACGCTGGGTATCCGCCTAGTGTTAACAGGCCCTGGTCCGTATAGTGCTATCAGTCCCCGATGGACATCGCTGAGATCCTGGGGCCGAAAGGCCTGCTTGCCAATACCCTGGAGCAGTTCTCCTACAGACCGCAGCAGCGGGAGATGGCCGAACAGGTGGGTCGTATCCTGGAACAGGGCGGCGTGCTGATAACCGAGGCCGGCACCGGCACCGGCAAGACCTTCGCTTATCTGATCCCCGCACTTGTCTCCGGCAGGAAGGTGATCATCTCCACCGGCACCAAGAATCTGCAGGATCAGCTGTACCACAGGGATCTGCCCCTCATCAGGGATGCCCTGGCGCTCCCCACCAACGTGGCGCTTTTGAAAGGACGGGCCAACTATCTGTGCCTGCACCGCATGGAGAACACGCTGTCCGAGGGGCGTCTGAGATCCCGTGAGATGGTGGATCATCTGATGCAGATCCGGCGCTGGTCTGGAAAGACCCCGTCCGGTGATATCGCGGAAATGGGCGATATTCCGGAAGACGCCCCGATCTGGCCCTACGTGACCTCCACGACCGACAACTGTCTCGGCCAGGAGTGTACCTCGTACTCGGTCTGTCATCTGGTGGAGGCAAGGCGCAGGGCCCAGGAGGCGGATCTGGTGGTCATCAACCATCATCTGCTGTGCGCGGATTTCTCACTGCGGGAAGAGGGATTCGGGGAACTGCTTCCCGACACGGACTGTTTCATCGTGGACGAGGCTCACCAGCTGCCGGAGGTCGCGAGCAATTTCTTCGGTACCACTGTGAGCGGACGCCAGTTGACTGAACTGGTCAGGGACACGGAGATCGAGTACCGGCGCGACGCGGGGGATCTCGAAGAACTGCCCGAGCAGACGGCCCGGATCGGAAAAATGGTGCGTGACCTGCGGCTGCTGTTCGGGCTGGACAACCGGCGTGCCTCGTGGTCGGAGGTGGCCTCGGACGAGCGGGTGGAGTCTGCACTGTCCAGCCTGCGGCAGGCCCTGCTAAAACTCGAGCAGCAGTTGCATTCCCTCAAGGGCCGCGGCAAGGGTCTGGACAGCTGTCATGACCGCTGCCGTCAGCTGGGTGAAAGTCTGGCGACATTCTGCGATCGGGTGGATGATCACGAGATTCGCTGGTTCGAGACCCAGCGCCAGAGTTTCCGTCTGAACACGACGCCCCTGGAGATCGCGGGTCTGTTTCAGCAGCAGATGGAATGTCATCGGGCCTGCTGGGTGTTCACATCCGCGACCCTGGCGGTTGGCGGCAACTTCGATCATTTCCAGCGTCAACTCGGCTTGAGCGGGGCGGAGACCGCCCTGTGGGACAGCCCCTTCGACTATCCGGGGCAGGCCCTGTGGTTTGTTCCCCGGGGACTGCCCCATCCGGGCTCTCCGGACTACACGGCTGCGGTGACGGAGATCGCCGTGCCTGTGCTGGAGGCGAGCCGGGGGCGTGCATTCATGCTGTTTACCAGCCACCGGGCCCTGCGTGAGGCGGCAAAGCTGCTGGAAGGACGGATAGATTATCCGATCCTGGTCCAGGGCAATGCGCCGAAGGGTGAGCTGCTTCGGCTTTTTCGGGAGCTGGGCAACGCCGTACTCCTGGCCACGGCCAGTTTCTGGGAGGGGGTGGATGTCAGGGGGGAGGCGCTATCCTGCGTGATCATCGACAAGCTGCCTTTCGCCTCTCCCGGAGATCCGGTACTGCAGGCGCGCATAGAGGCGTTGAGAAAGCAGGGGGGGAACCCCTTTATGGAGTACCAGGTACCCCAGGCGGCCATTGCCCTGAAGCAGGGGGCGGGCCGGCTCATCCGAGACGTGACCGACCGGGGCCTGCTGGTGGTCTGCGACCCCAGACTGCTCAAGAAGGGCTATGGGCGGATGTTCCTGGACAGCATGCCCCCCATGGCCAGGACCCGGGACATGGGGGATGTGGAGCGTTTCTTTTCCGATACAATACCGGCATGAAACTGCTCGCCATAGAGACCGCCACCGAAGCCTGTTCCGCTGCCCTGAGCATCGACGGCGAGATTCAGGAGTGTTTTCAGGTGGAGCCCCGCAGGCACAGCGAGCTGATTCTGGCCATGATGGAGCAACTGCTCGCGGACGCGGGTTTGACGCTCAACGCACTGGACGCCCTGGCGTTTGGCCGGGGGCCGGGATCTTTTACCGGGGTGCGTATCGCCACGGGCGTGGTGCAGGGGGCGGCCTTTGGCGCCGATCTTCCCGTGGTGCCTGTTTCAACCCTGGCCGCCCTGGCCCAGCGGGGTTTTCGCGAATACGGGGCCGATCGGCTGTTGCCCGCCTTCGATGCCCGTATGCATGAACTCTACTGGGGTTGTTATCGGGAGGACGGGACCGGTCTGGTGTCTCCGGAACAGGAAGACAGACTGGCCAGGCCCCAGGACCTGGATCCTCCCGAGGGCGCCGGCTGGTTAGGCCTGGGATCCGGCTGGGGGGCTTATGGTGACGTCCTTAAGGGCCGGCTCGGCGGTGCCCTGCGGTCCTACGAATCAGGGCTGCTTTGCAGCGCCTGGGATGTGGCCTTGCTGGGCGTCGCCGGTTTCGCGGAAGGAAAGGGGGTTCCCGCGGAACAGGCCCTGCCGCTTTATCTGCGGGACAAGGTGGCCTGGAGGCGTTGAGATGGCGGCGGTCAGCGGTCAGCGGTCAGCGGTCAGCAGTAAGCGCAGTGCATTTTCTGCGCTTGCGAATCATTTTTGAGGGCGTGGCTATCA
>JAHEHQ010000117.1 GCA_024644505.1 Gammaproteobacteria bacterium | reverse complement strand
CTGAGCCGGCTGATATCGAAACCGCCACGCCGTCCCCGGATGCCGAGGCCATCCTCACAGACGGTGTCCGTGAGGTGACGGCCATGCTGCTTGACGATGACGTCAACCTGATACAACTGTTTAACGTGGTGACGGAGACTATCTACCGTGCAATGGCGTTCCACAGGGTGGTTTTTTGTCTGAAGGATGCCAGCCGCAGGCAGTATTTGGCCAAGCTTGGTTTTGGGGCGGAAATCGAGGATTTCACCCGGGGTTTCCGCTTCCCCGTCCCCTACAGCCGGGATGTTTTTCATGCGGCCTTGAAAAATAATGCGGATCTTTATATCTCGGATACCAAGGATCCGAAGATAGTCGGAGATATCCCCGGCTGGTATAAGAAGATATCCAGCACGGGGTCATTCATTCTGTTCCCGATGGTGGTCAGCCAAAAGCCCCTGGGGCTTATCTATGCGGACCATCCTCTGCCCCAGGGCATGAATCTGAGGGGCGATCGTCTCAATCTTCTCAAGGCACTGCGCAACCAGGTGGTACTCGCAATCCGGACCCGGATGTGAGTTCAACCCCGCTGTCAGTGGCTGGCAGCAGCGTCTTCAGCGGCGGCCGTATCACGTTTTTTCAGGCGTTCCGCCTTTTTCTCCTCCACCATCTGGATGTACTGTTTGGGCGTGGCGGTCATCGCCTTCTCAGGTTTTTTCTCCATGGCATAATAGGCGTAGATGACGGTCACCACCAGCACGATGAATACGGGAAAAAAGGGTTTGATCTGCATTTTCCGGCCTGAAGGGTTACGACCACACTTAATATAAAGCATATACCAGGCCCGTCAGTCGCGCAGACTGATAATGGGCCAGCCTCGGGAAGCAGCGGTAGCCGCGAGCTGTTTGTCGGGATCGACCGCCACAGGGTGGTCCACCTTCTCCATGAGCACGATGTCGTTGTGGGAATCGCTATAGAAGGTGCTGCCACCCAGATCCTCATCCTGGTCCTCAAGCCATTGCCGGAGTCTTTCCACCTTGCCTTCCCGGAAACTGGGAATGCCCGCAACTTCACCGGTATAACGGCCCTGCAGCATCTCGGGTTCCGTGGCTATGAGGTGCTCGATGCCGAAGCGTTCGGCAATGGGCCCCGTAACAAAGGCGTTGGTCGCCGTGATTATCAGCAAAGTGTGTCCTGATTGCCGGTGTTTTTCCACCAGTGCCTCCGCCCGGGGAAGGATGATGGGGTCTATCTTCCGACGCATGAATTCATCACGCCAGGCAAGGAGTTCTTCCATGGGATGTTCACTGAGGGGGCGAAGGGAAAACCGCAGAAACTCATGGATATCCAGGTCGCCGGCCTTGTATTGCTCGAAAAAGCGGTGGTTCTCCCGTTCGTATGATGCCCCATCCACCACGCCGGTTTCAGAGAGATACCGGCCCCAGAGATAGTCCGAATCCCCGTCAAGCAGGGTGTTGTCGAGGTCAAAAATGGCGAGGGGCAAAGGGATCTCTCCGGGTGGCGTGGAAAGGGCGGATTTTAGCGCAGATCGGGGCGATATCCAGAATTTCCGGCGATTTTTTCAATGTTTTTGCGCCCTTGAAAACCCGCTGCGGACAGATGGCTACATCGGCTGCAAGATGCTGATTCGGGGCGGTTATTCCTCGGATGCAGGTCCCATGACGAGCGGTTCGGGTTGCCGGGGTCGGGGGGATTGTGAAAGAATCAAGGTAACTTTAAATTTGATGATGGGTTTTCCTTGTGATTGATTCGGAAGGTTACAGGCCCAACGTCGGTATCATACTCTGCAACCACGAACAGCGGCTGTTTTGGGGCCGCCGTGTGGGGCAGAATGCCTGGCAGTTTCCCCAGGGCGGCATCGAGCACCATGAATCGCCGGAAGAGGCGATGTTCAGGGAGTTGAAGGAGGAAGTGGGACTCCTGCCGCACCAGGTGGATCTGATGGGGGTTACCGAGAACTGGCTTCGCTATCGGCTTCCCAAGCGCTTTATCCGGCACCATTGCCAGCCTCTCTGCATAGGGCAGAAACAGCGCTGGTTCATGCTGAAGGTGAGGTGTGATGAGACGGACATCTGTTTCACACACTCGTCGAAACCGGAGTTTGACGGCTGGCGCTGGGTTAAATACTGGCATCCGCTGCGTGAGGTGGTCTATTTCAAGCGGAGGGTATATACCCGGGCGTTGGAAGAGTTTGCGCCCCTGCTTTTTCCCGAGGGTCCGCCCAACCGCTCCCATTCGAACTATCTTCGGCAAAATCGCCGTTGACCCGTGCTGGAAGTTCTTTACCGGATAGTCGAAGAGGTCAATGCCGCTCCCGATCTGGGAGAAGCGCTCGGCGTGATCGTCAGGCGCGTAAAGCAGGCGGTGGCGGTGGACGTCTGTTCGGTTTATCTGACGGATTTCGAGCGTCGTGAGCACGTCCTCAGGGCCACCAACGGGCTGCGCCAGGAGGCCGTGGGAAAGGTCAGGCTGCCCTTTCACAGGGGGCTCATAGGGCTGGTCTGCGAAAGGGCCGAACCGATCAACCTGGACGATGCGCCCAGTCATCCCAAGTACCTGTTCATCACGGAGTCCGGAGAAATGCCTTATCACGGCTTTCTCGGGGTTCCCATCATTCAGAACCGCCAGGTGCTGGGTGTTCTGGTCGTGCGTCAGCGAACACCCCGTAAGTTCGGCGACAATGAGGTCAGTTTCCTGTTTACCCTGGCCGCCCAGCTGGCCGGGGCGATCATTCATGCCCAGGCCAGTGGAGAGCTGACCCGGTTACAGTCATCGGTCGAGTCCCCCGGGCGATTTCTCAATGGCCGTCCAAGTTCCCCGGGCGTCGCCATGGGCAAGTTGGTCGTTGCCTATCGGTTGTCGGATCTGAACGCGGTTCCAGACCGGAAAAGCGATGACCCGGAGAAGGATGTCATTCTGTTCCAGGATGCCGTCAGGCGGGTGAAGGAAGATCTGAAGCAGCTCCAGTCCCGCATGGACCAGACGCTCCCGGCTGAGGAGCGGGCGCTTTTCGATGCCCTGCTGCTTATGTTGGGCGGCGACAGCCTGGTGGGTCAGACCATCGAAAAGATCCGTGAAGGTGAATGGGTTCAGGCGGCGCTGCACCACACCATAGAAGAGCACGCGAGGGTGTTCGACGCCATGGACGATGTCTATCTCCGGGAGCGGGCCTCTGATATCAGGGATCTTGGCCGCCGCATACTGATGCGTCTGCAGACGGATACACCGCCGGAAATGGAGTACCCGGATCAGACCATCCTGGTGGGCGGGGAAGTCAGCGCCGTGGATCTGGTACAGGTTCCCAAGGAAAAGCTGGTCGGTGTCGTATCGGCAACCGGTTCCAGCCTGTCCCACGTGGCCATACTGGCGCGGGGCCTCGGGCTTCCGGCAGTCATGGGCGTCACCGATCTCCCGGTAGGGCGCCTGGACGGCTGGGATGCCATCCTCGACGGGTATCGCGGCCGGATCTATGTATCACCGGAGCCATCGGTTCGCATGGAATACCAGCGCCTGGTGGAGGAGGACCTGAAACTCGACCGGGAGTTGGAGGAGATGCGGGGCAAGCCCGCGGAGACCACCGACGGCACCCGCATCGGTCTTTACCTTAATACCGGCCTGATCTCCGAAATGGGTTCTCTCGGGGTTACCGAATCCAGCGGTGTCGGTTTATACCGGACCGAACTGCCTTTCATGATCAGGGACCGGTTTCCGGGAGAGGCCGCCCAGGTGCTCAATTATCGTAAGGTTCTGGAAACCTTCGCGCCACGGCCGGTGGCGCTGCGCACGCTGGATATTGGCGGTGACAAACCGCTCCCCTATTTCCCGGTTTCAGAGTCGAACCCCTTTCTGGGCTGGCGGGGTATCCGGATCTCGCTGGATCATCCCGAGATATTCCTGACCCAGGTTCGCGCCATGCTGCTTGCCGCGTCCGGGCTCGACAACCTGCACATCATGTTGCCCATGATCACCACCCTGACAGAGGTGGACGAGTTGATCCGGTTGATCAACCAGGCCCGGGACGAACTTTTGGAAGAGGGCCACGGGATCAGCCCCCCTCGGATCGGCGTCATGGTGGAGGTGCCGGCGGCGGTGTACCAGGTCGAGGCCCTGGCAAGACGGGTGGATTTCATTTCCGTGGGGACCAACGACCTGACCCAGTACATGCTTGCCGTAGACCGGAACAATCCCTGGGTTGCGGACATCTACGATGACATGCATCCTTCGGTGCTGAAGGCACTGGTGCATATCGTTGAAGAAGCCCATCGGGTCAATCGCCCGGTGAGTATTTGTGGCGAGATGGCCGGAAATCCATTGGCTTCGATCCTGCTACTGGGTATGGGCGTGGACAGCCTCAGCATGAGTGCCGGCAGCCTGCTGCGGGTCAAGTGGGTGATTCGCAGTATCAGCCGGAAAAAGGCCCGCAAACTTTTGAAAGCGGCTCTGAAGGTGGAGGATTCCCGGCAGGTGCGGCAGATTATGCAGAAGGCACTGGAACAGATGGGGCTCGGCAGACTGGTCAGGCTCGGCAGATAGCTAGTAGCATTTTCCGTCATTCCGGCGAAGGCCGGAATCCAGTAGATCGCTGAAATCCCTGGATCCCGGCCTTCGCCGGGATGACGTGGTTTCTGGAAAACACGTGTTTCTGGACTGATCCTGGCTAGGGCCTGGTAGGACTCCGGTCGATCATTCCCACCGGAAACTGCGCGCTCCGATGGTCATGAAGATCACGGTCATCAGCATCAGTACCAGCAGATGCAGGCCGATATCCAGCACCCCTGCACCGTCGATCATGACCGCCCTGGCGGCGGTGGTGATGTGGGTCAGTGGAAGCAGCAGGGCGAAGTGCTGAACCACTTCGGGTGAGCCCTCGAGGGAGAACCAGACCCCTGACAGGAGCATCATGGGCCAGCTGATCAGATTGAGCAGCCCGTTGGCGGCTTCCTCATTGACCAATCGTGCGGCAATGATAAGTCCCAGGCTGATCATACTCAGCGTTCCGGCCAGGAGCACCAGCAGCAGGGTGACATAAGAACCGTTCATGCGAAACCCGACCATGAGGTTGGTGCCCGCGTACACCAGTATGGTGACCAGGGTGATCATCCAGAGGCGCGAGGCCACCTGAGCGGAGAGAAACTCGAAGGCGCTCAATGGTGTGGCCTTGAGCCGTTTCAATACACCGTTTTTCCGGTAGCGCACGATGACGTAACCTACCCCGAAGAGCGAACTGAACATGATGTTCATGCCCAGCACCCCCGGGATCAGCCAGTCCACGTACCGGATCTCCTCCCCGCTCACTGTCTGCCTGGCCAGTTTCAATTCTGACGCCGCCAGCAGCTTTTCCAGAACATACCCCTTTGCCGATCCTCCGTTGATCCAGTAGCGCTCTTCGGCCAGGTCCATCAGCATGTCCAGCTGGTGCCGTTCCACCTTGGTAACTGCTGCTGGAATATCGGAGACAGGTATGAACTGAATGTGCTCGGTATCGAGAAAGCCGCCGTTCCGGTCCTCCTGTCCATGAACCCCCACCTTGAAGATATCCTTGTTGTCCGAGGTAAAGGCAAAGGCGAAGCCGATAACGATCAACACCGGCAGGACGATATTCCAGGAAAGGGCCATCCGGTCGCGCAGGAACTCCCTGTTGCGGGCTTGCAGTACAGTCGAGAAACGTCCCAGACCCATGATCCATCAGCCTCTCAGGTCGTGCCCCGTCAATTCCAGGAACAAGTCTTCCAGGGTGCGCGATCGGACCTGCATTTGTGCCAGGGATACCCCCTGTTCGACGAGCTGCCGGATGCTCCTGTTGATGTCCTCGGAGAGTATCTCCACCTGTCCATTGCTGCGATGAATCGAATCCGGGTGCGGGTCGAGGCTGTCGGGAACATGATCGGCGGGAAGGGATATCACGGCGTTGTCGAAGTGTTTCTTCAGAAGTGCCCGCGGGGTGCCCTGGGCGATGATGTGGCCGTGATCCATGATGGCGATCTCGTCACAGAGTTCGTATGCCTCCTCCATGTAGTGGGTCGTCAGCACCAGGGTTTTCCGCTCTTTCTTGATGTCGTGAACCAGTTGCCAGAAGTTGCGCCGGGATTGGGGGTCCAGTCCCGTGGTGGGTTCGTCCAGGAACAGGATCTGCGGGTCGTTCACCAGTGCGATGGCCAGCAGCAACCGCTGCCGCTGGCCACCGGACAGGCGTTGAACGTCCCTGTCCAGGAATTCACCCAGGGCGCAGCGTTCTATAAGCTCTTCGAGGGGACGTGTCCGCCTGTAAAAGCTCTGAAACAGCCGCAGGGCTTCATTCACACGGATATAGTCCTGCAAAGCCGTGCTCTGGAACATGATGCCCGCATCATTGCGAAACCGTTCGTCGATGGGACTTCCCAGGTAGAGTGTTTCACCGGACGTTGGCGGCAGGATACCCTCAATCATCTCCACGGTGGTGGTTTTGCCGGCGCCGTTGGGACCCAACAGGCCGAAGCAGACGCCCTTTGGAATGGAAAAGCTCACACCGTCCACCGCCTTGACCTCGCGGTAGTGCTTTACCAGTCTTCGGGCTTCCAGCAGGGGAGTCATGGAATCTTCGCGGTTGGGTAAAAGGGCATTTTATCCCTTTTTACGAATCGGGAACCATGAAGATTAAAGGGGTGAACCCGCTGTGGAATCCCGTCTCATTGCAAAAAGCCTGGTAACGTATGCGAATCCGTCACGGTGTCAGGAGAGTATGTGCTGAAGCTCCTGTTCCGTGTAGCCGGTTTCCTGACCGAATTCCGCCCGCAGGTCCAGATTTGCCAGCAACCGCGCTTCGTTCTTGTCCCGGCCCGCGCCCAGGTGATGTTCGTACCTGTCCCTGAGGTAGCTGTGCTGTTTCCACGCCTTTCTCTGGGCAACCGCCAGGCTCGTTTTACGGGATTTTTGCCGCGGTTCGAATCTGTTCTTGGGTTTCCGGGTTTCGGATTCGGGTTTCCTGGTTCCGGGCCCGACATCGAGTCTGCGGTTCAGATCCTGTATCACCGCGTCGCGAACCCGTAACGCTTTTTCCAGCCGCTTTACGGTTTTTGCCAGGGTTTTTAACGAGGATTGGGATTCGCCGGCGCTGTGTCGCAGCGCCTTGCCCTTCTTTTTTTGCTTTTTCTTTTCTTTCTTTTTCACACCCTTGACCAAAATATAGCACAGACTTTTGGAGGCTGTTCACAGGCCCTAAAGAAATCACCCCTGTCAGCCGATCTATGGGCAGGGTGGAATCCCACCAGATGTAATCCAAGGGATTCCAAAGGATAAAAAATTAATTATTCAGAATATAAGAAAAATCTACTATAATGCGCTCTATATTTTGAAAGAGGTCGTGAAAGAGGTCGGTACAGGACATACTTTCGGAAGAGGGTCGTGCAGTGACAGCGGATTCGAAAGAGGCAGCAGTTATCGGGGCAAAAGAGCGGTAAATTACGGAATTCAGGAAACATGTTGAACGCAACCTACAAGACAGTGACAACCGGTACCCATCCACCTGTGCATAGCCACAGGCTGGCGTTGCTGCAGGCTTTCGATGACGGCGGCAGGGACATGACGTCCGATCGATCCCTGCAGATCTTCAACGAGTACCTTAATTGTCTTGAAAGGGAGCTGTCCGGTTCCAACGGAGCAACGGATATAGGAAAGGTCCAGG
>JAHEHQ010000116.1 GCA_024644505.1 Gammaproteobacteria bacterium | reverse complement strand
AGCAGGCGGGACGAGAAGCCGGCATCACCGAGAAGGACAGCTACAAAACCTTTGATACGCGTGTCAGCCCGGTTCACGCCGGCCAGGAAGCCCGTATACGTCTGGTTTACCTGCAGCCGGCCCATATTGACACCGGCATCGGCCGATACCTCTACCCGCTGGAAGAAGGCGGGGTGGACGAGGAGAAACTGGCCTTCTGGACGGCCAATGAAGAAGTGACCGGACATTTCAGCTTCGACCTGAAGATCAGGTCCGCCTATCCCGTGGAGGCCGTGCGGATGCCCAACCACCCTGACGCCCGGTTACAACAGCTGGGCGAAGGAGAGTGGAACATCCATTTCGACAACGGATCAGGTCCGATAGCCGCGGCATCCACCGATGAACAGACCGGGAAGGCGCCGGACGATAACCGAATCCCCCTGAAGACCGAAGGCTCCGGCACGGTCTTCAGGCTCGACCAGGACCTGCTGGTCTATTGGCGACACAAGGAAGGGCTTCCCGGCAGTGTCGATCTGATCGCCCACAAGCCGCCGGGAAAGGCACGCGGCACCTTCATGATGGTGGTTACCCCCGGAGACGACCTGCAGCCCATTATCGAAGGCCGGGACTGGGTGTTCGTACTGGACATGTCCGGTTCCATGGAAGGCAAGTTCGCCACCCTGGCTGATGGTGTGCAGCGTGCACTTGACAAGATGCGGTCCGGAGACCGCTTTCGCATCGTCCTTTTCAACGAGACTTCCCGGGAACTCACTCCGGGCTTCGTTCAGGCCACACCCCAAAACACAGCCAAGTTCAGCCGATCCGTTGCACAGATACATCCGGATAACGGAACCAACCTTTATGCTGGCCTCAAACAGGGCCTGGAAAGCCTGGACACGGACAGGACCAGTGCCCTGGTCCTGGTAACCGACGGCGTGGCCAATGTGGGAGAGACCCGACAGCGACAGTTTCTGGAACTGATTCGTAAAAAGGACGTCCGCCTGTTCACTTTCATCATGGGCAACAGCAGCAACCGCCCGCTGCTGGAATCCATGACCGAGGCTTCCAACGGCTTTGCGGTCAATATCTCCAACAGCGACGACATCGTCGGTCAGTTGCTGGCCGCAACCTCAAAGGTCACACACGAGGCGCTGCACGGTGTGACGCTGGAGATAGACGGCGTCAAGACGGCCGACATTACCCCGACAAACCCGGGCAGTCTTTACCGGGGGCAACAGCTCGTGGTCTTCGGCCATTACTGGGGCGACGGCATGGCCGAGGTCCGGCTGACAGGTAAGCTGTCCGGTCAGGATAAAACCTATCAGACCCGGTTCGGCTTTCCGGGGAGCGCGACCGACAACCCGGAGGTGGAACGCCTGTGGGCCTACGCCGGAATCCGGGAGGCCATGAAGGAGATCGATGTGTTTGGCGAGAATCCCGACCTGAAACAGTCCGTGGTGGATCTGGCCGTGGAATACGGCCTGGTGACTGACTATACCGCCATGGTGGTCATGCGCGACGAGGTCTTCAAAGAGCGCGGCATCAAGCGAACCAACCGGGATCGCCTGGAAACCGAACAAAGCGCAGCCGCCCATCGGCAGACACGCGCCCCGATATCCAGACGGGTTGACACACAGCAGCCCATGTATCGTTCCAGCCGACCTTCGCACAGCGGCGGCGGTGCACTGGATGCCTGGTATCTTGTGTTGCTCCTGCCCCTCGCGTGGCTCGCCTTTCGGCAACCCCGCAGGCTAACCCGGTGATGCCTTGCCCTAACCAATGGAGTTCCCACGGCACGGTTTTCGTGCCGTGGGCAACCCTCCTGCTCTCCTCACTTGCGCTGTTCGCCTGGTTCCACGCCGGCGCCGCACCCATTGACTGGGTATACGACCGCACGGCAATCGAACAGGGTGAATGGTGGCGCCTGTTGACCGGTCACTGGGTCCACAGTGACGACAGACACGCACTTTGGAATATCGCGGCGCTGGTCCTGCTGTGCCTCATGTCGGAGAGAATCCCGGGCAACTGGATACCCGTTGCATTACTCGTGGCGACAGCGGCTGTGGACGCCTGGCTCTGGTGGGGAATGCCCCATCTCCAGCAATATTGCGGACTGTCCGGCATCCTGAACGGGCTGCTGGCCGCTGCGCTGGCGTGCCAGTGGAGGCTGCACAGACACCCCCTGATACTGCTGATCGGCGCGGGGGCACTGGTCAAGATCGCCTTGGAGGTCATGGGGGGACAGGCAATATTCACACAGACAGCCTGGCCCAGTGTCCCTGAAAGCCATGCCGCGGGCCTGCTGGGCGGCCTGGTGGTGGCGGTCACGCAGAGCATCTGCTGCCGGTCGCGCCCGTATATTCGGGTTGCGGATCCCCGATCATGCCCCCAAGGCAAACGAAAACCCCATGCCATTGGGTGCCCGTATCCGTTATTATGACGGTTTCGTGACAACGACCCGCACAGATACCGCAAAAGTTTGCAGATGAATCCCCGATCATCGACTGAACGGCCGCTTCGCCCGAAACCTCCAACCGATCTGTCCTCACCAGACCATCACTGAATGAAGGCACGTTCGCTCGATCTTTCCAGGATGCTGTTTTCGGCGGAACGCGGCGGCATCTGGCTGGTTGCCATCGTCGGCCTGAGCATCTCCCTCGCAGCGCTGCTGTTGATCCAGCAGCAGTTGGAAGCCCACAAGATGCTCGATTTCGAGTGGGTTGCTCACAATCGGATCCGTGCCCTCGACCATGGCATCGACAACAGCCTGCTGGCGATGAAGACGATGCGGGATTTCTACATGGCATCGGAGCATGTGGACTCGGAAGAATTCAAGACTTTCGCCCAACCCCTGCTGGAGCGGCATCCGGGTATTCAGGCACTGCTCTGGGTTCCCAGAGTCCGGCATACACAGCGCGACCTATTCGAGCAGTCCCAAACCTCCGGGGAGCACAACATGCGAATCCGGGAGGCCGGCCCCCATTTCGACCTGATACCGGCCGGGATACGGGATGAATATCTACCGGTCAGCTATATCGCCCCGGCGGGCAATACCGACTTTGCACCGGGATTCGACCTCTCCTCCTCGCCCCAGTTTTCCGCATTGCTGGCACGTTCCAGGGACAACGGCCGGTTAGCGGCCAGCAGGCGGATCGGATTTCCGAACGGCGAGGGAGTACTCGATTACGGGTTCATGGTCAGCCTCCCTGTCTATCGCAGCACCCCCCCCGCCGAGACCCCCGCGCAGCGACGCGAAAATCTGACCGGTTTTGTGGTGGGCCTGTTCCGGCTCAGCGGTCTGGCCCGGGCCGCCATTTCCCTGCTGGAGCCCAGAGGGGTGGAGGTGCTGCTGCTGGATGAGAGCGCGGAAACCGACAAAAGGTTTCTGCACTTCTACGCCAGTCGGCTTTCCCCGCGCAAGGTGGATACAGCCAACTACCTGCAATGGCTGAACAACGCGGATGAACCCAAGGTTGCGGAACGGATCAGGATAGCGGATCGGGAGTGGTCCATCGTCTGCGGCCGCACCGACCGTTTCCGGAGCGCGGAGGCCTTTCACGAGGGACCCTGGGTCGCGCTGGTCGGCGGCCTCCTGTTCACGCTTCTGCTCTCGGTTTTCCTGATGCGAGTCCGGGACAACATGCGCGAGCGCATGGCCATGGAAGACCAGCTCATGGAACGCGAAGAGCTGTTCCGGCAGATGACTGAGACCGTGGATGAGGCGTTCTGGGCAACCAGCGCCGACGGCTCCGAACTCCTCTACCTGAGCCCCGCCTATCAGGAGATCGTGGGGCTGGTGGAAACGGGAGGAGAAACTTCTCTTCTTGAAGCGGTGCACACTGATGACCGGAACAGATTCGAGGAGGCCCTGCGGCGCATCGGGCGCGGCACCGCAGGCGTGGAGATCGTTCACAGGCTGCAGGCCGCGGACAAGGCGACACGCTGGATCCGGACGCGGGGATTCCCGGTGATGGACGAGAACGGCCAGGTCTACCGGCTGGTTGGCTTTTCCGAGGACATTACCGAACGGATACTGGCCGACGAGGCCCTGCGTGAATCGGAGGCCAAACTGCGGGATCTTTTCCAGCAGTCACCGGACATCATCATGACGGTGGACAATCGCGGCAAGATACTCCTGATGAACCGATCCATCCCGGCACTGCCAGCGAATCGCGCCATCGGAAGAAACTCTTTGGCGTTGATGCCATCGGAACTCCGTAAATGGTATCGCCGCGCCCTGAAGGTGGTTTTCAGGGATGCGGTGACCAGAACATTTCAGTATTCCACCGACGACGGCATTTACTGGGAGGGCCGAATCGTACCGATCCGGGCGGAAGGACCTGTCACCGCGGCCATGGTCATCGCCACCGACGTCACCGAGAAACGCAACCTGGAAACCCAGTCCCTGCGCAACGCGCGGCTTGCCTCCATTGGTGTTCTCGCCGCCGGCGTGGCCCACGAGATCAACAACCCCAACAACGCCATCCAGTTCAACGCCTCTCTGGTGTCGCGGGCCTGGAACGACGTCATGCCCATACTCAACGAATACTACGAAGACAACGGCGACTTCGCCCTCGGGGGTCTGGCGTTTTCGGAGGCCCGCGATACGCTCCCACAGCTAATCTCGGAAGTCACCCGCAACACCCAGCGCATAAAGCGGATCGTCGGCAACCTGAAGCACATGGCAAGACAGGATGCCGGTGAACTCTCGGAGTCGGTGGATATACAGCAGGTGCTCGAAGCAACGGTGATGCTGCTGCACAACCAGATCCAGAAGCATACCGATGTGTGCAACCTTGAGGTGCCCGACGATCTTCCGATGATAAAGGGCAACTCGCAGCAGCTGGAGCAGGTATTCATCAATATCCTGCTGAACGCCCTGCAGTCCCTCCCGGACAGAAACCGCGGGGTATACATCAGCGCCGGATACGATGCCGATGAACAGGCCTTGTCGATCCAGGTGCGGGACGAAGGACAGGGCGTATCGGAACGGGACATCGGCCGCCTGACCGAACCCTTCTTCACCACCCGCACGGATACCGGGGGCACGGGTCTGGGACTTTCCATCTCCCGGTCCATTATTGAGAAACACGGTGGGAATCTGGGCTTTGAATCGATGCAGGGTGCGGGCACCCGCGTGACCATCAGGCTTCCCGTCTCCAGAGGTGCATAACTATGCATAAACAGGAATCAACGCAACAAACCGTGGTACTGGTGGATGACGAATCGAGCATGCTGCTCAGTTCCAAAATGCTGCTGGCGAGCGCCGGCATCCGCGGTGTGGAAACAGTGGAGGACAGCCGCGAACTGATGCCCCTGCTGGCGCGCAAGGAGGCGGCAGTGGTGGTACTGGACCTGTTCATGCCCTACATTTCCGGCACCCAACTGCTCCCGGAGATCGTTCGTGAGTATCCCGACCTGCCGGTGATCGTCATGACCGCCACCCAGGAGGTGGAAACCGCTGTTTCCTGTATGAAGGAAGGGGCGTTCGATTATCTGGTAAAACCGGTGGAGGAGAGCCGCTTCGTCTCCAGCGTCAAACGGGCGCTGGAGCTGCGGTCCCTGCGCCAGCAGGTCGGGGCATTGAAGCGCTATCTGATGTCCGACCATCTGGAGCACGGCGAGGCATTCGCATCGATCATCAGCGTCAGCCGCAAGATGCGTAACCTGTTCCAATACGCTGAGGCCATTGCGGGTTCCGGTGAACCTGTATTGATAACGGGTGAAACGGGCACAGGCAAGGAACTGCTGGCCGAGGCTGTTCACCGGCTGAGCGGCCGTTCGGGGGAATTCGTACCTGTCAATGTGGCGGGGCTGGACGACGCGCTCTTTTCCGATACCCTGTTCGGTCACAGGAGAGGCGCGTTCTCAGGCGCCGACAGCGCCCGGGAGGGCATGGTGGCAAAGGCGGCGGGCGGCACCCTGTTTCTGGATGAGATCGGCGACCTCAAACCCCCTTCCCAGGTAAAGCTGCTGCGTCTCCTGCAGGAACAGCAGTATTACCCACTTGGTTCGGATATCGCCAAGGTCAGCAATGTCCGGATCCTTTGCGCCACCCACCAGGACCTGCATGCCGCCATGGCTGAAGAGGCGTTTCGTTCAGACCTGTTTTACCGGCTCTCGGTGCACCAGATCGATATCCCGCCATTGCGCCGGCGCAATGAAGACATACCCGTTCTGGTTGGCCATTTCATCGAGCAGGCCGCCGAGTCTCTCGGCAAGAAGGCCCCGGAGGTGCCTGCGGAACTGCTCACCCTGTTGTCCAACCACCATTTTCCGGGCAACGTCAGGGAACTCAGGGCGCTGGTATTCGATGCCGTCGCCCGCCACCAGTCCGGCGGCGTACTGTCCATGAAAAGCTTCCGCAAGGCGGTCACCGCCAAACGGCCGATCGATGCGGCAGTTGAACAAAGCGATTTGGACGGACGCTTTCTGACCTTGAAGGAGGCGGAGCAAAAGCATATCAATCTTGCATTGCAGCGTGCCGGAAACAATCAGGGCATCGCCGCCACCCTGCTGGGCATCTCCCGCCCCGCCCTGAACCGAAGGTTGGCGAGGGAAAAGAAGAAAGGAAAATCCAGTAAGCTAGTAACTAGTTACTAGAAAGTAACACGAAACACATTCATCGCGGCCAACTATTGATCCAGCACATCGATCATAGACCGGTGGACCTCGGCCCAGGCACCGGGGGCCAGTACATCCACATCCAACCTGTGCAACTGATCCCGCTGTTCGGCTCCTGCCAGATGAGGAGAGAGTTGCATCGGGGTCTCTTTCAGTGCGAAAACGAGGGCGCGCGGGATCGTCGCCGCCACCTGAGCCACCAGTTCCTGAGGACCGACTACGAGCACACCCCGCCGGGAAACCGTTAAAGCATCCTCAAAGGCCCGCTTCATGATCCCGACAAAATCTCCGCCGTGGGTAACGTGAACGAACACCTCGTCATTTGACATGGCCAGGTGAAAATCCGTTTCCGAGATATGCCGGTATTCGGCGTCTGTTATCCGATACCCGGTGGTGAACCATTCGGGGCGGATATAACCTTCCTTCACCAGCATATGCCGGGGTGCGTGCCGGCTCCCGGTCCAGACACTCCCGGTAATACAGATAATCCGCTTGTTTTCAGGTATCTTCACGCCCGTTACGATTGAGTGGATTCCATGTTGGACCTATTATGGTGGTCCTCCGATATCCGCTCAAGCGGTACAGGGTGCTCAGGCAAACGTATGATTCACGGGGCAACTATGAAACGAACCATTGTTCTCCTTCTATTTCTTGGTGTGCTGCAGAACACCGGCTTCGCTTCGGAACAACCCCGCATCGGCCTCGTGCTCAGCGGCGGCGGGGCCAGGGGTGCGGCGCACATCGGTGTCCTGAAAGTTCTCGAAGAACTGCGAATACCCATCCATGCCATTGCCGGCACCAGCATGGGTGCGCTCGTCGGCGGGGCCTATGCAAGCGGCATCCCCGCATCGGAACTGGAACAGCGAGTCCTCAACATCGATTGGGACAGGATGCTCAAGGACGACCCACCGCGGCCCCTATGGCCGGCCCGGCGCAAACAGGCGGAGGAAAGACCCACCTGGAATTTCACCCTGGAAAAACGGGACGGAAAACTCGGCGTCGGAACGGGCGCGATCCAAGGACAGAACCTGCAGCTCTTTTTCACCAACCTGACCAGCAGAGTAG
>JAHEHQ010000115.1 GCA_024644505.1 Gammaproteobacteria bacterium | reverse complement strand
CGCTGCTTGTCACAGCCGGACACGACGATCTCGGTCTGGGACGGGGTCGTTATCTGGATACCTTCCGGTATCGGGTAGTCCACCGGGTGGGAAAAACCGAGAGACAGGTTCAGGGTCTTGCCCTTGACCTGTGCACGATAGCCCACGCCGATCAGCTGCAGCTTCTTGTCAAAACCCTGGCTGACACCGGTCACCATGTTACTGATCAGGGCACGGAAGGTACCGGCCATGGCCCAGTGGTCCTGGCGGTCCTGTTTCGGCTGTATGGTCAGGACATTGTCCTGCTGGGTCATATCGACAAAATCATGCAGCGTGCACTGCATGTTGCCTTTTGTTCCCTTTACCGAGAGATCTCTGCCCGTGACCTTGATCTCCACACCCTTGGGGAGCTCGATGGGGCTTTTAGCGATACGAGACATATTTCAATCCTCCGATCAGGCCACGTAGGCCATAACTTCGCCGCCATGGCCCGCGGCACGGGCGGCGCGATCGGTCATCAGCCCCTTGGAGGTGGAAATAATGGCAATACCCAACCCTCCCTGTACCTTCGGAAGCTCTTTGCTGCCCTTGTAGATACGCAGTCCGGGGCGGCTCACTCTCTGAACCATCTCTATGACGGGCTTTCCCTGGAAATATTTGAGATCGATCTGGAGAAGGGCTTTTTTGCCGTCTTCCCGGACTGAGAATCCGGAGATGTAACCTTCCTCCTGAAGGAGGCTGGCCACGGCAACTTTCCGCTTCGAGGACGGCATGGAGACCGTGATCTTACCGGCCTGCTGACCATTGCGAACGCGGGTCAGCATATCCGATATCGGATCAGACATACTCATTTTTCGTATCCTCGGGTCAGCCCGCCAGAACCCTGACGCGATACCCAGATGACTTTACAGAACCGGCTTCAGCGCCGATTCAAGAACGGCCCGCCGAGAGGGCCGCAAATTATACACTACCAGCTGGCCTTTACAAGGCCGGGGATATCACCGCGCATCGCCGCCTCGCGCAGCTTGTTCCTGCACAGGCCAAACTTGCGATACACGCCGTGAGGTCTTCCGCTTACCCGGCAGCGCCGCTGCTGGCGAGATTTGCTGGCATTGCGCGGCATTTTCTGCAGCTTCAGCACAGCCTCATCGACCTCTTCGGTTGTACTCTTGGGGCTGTTGATCACCGCCTTGAGTTCGGCACGCCGGACGGCGTACCTGGCGGTGGTTATGGCCCGCTTGCGTTCCCGGGCGATCATGCTCTTTTTTGCCATGGCAACCTTTCTCAGTTCTTGAATGGAAACCGGAACGCTTCCAGCAAGGCGCGTCCCTGTTCATCGTTTTTGGCGGTGGTGGTTATCGTAATATCCATGCCACGCAGGGCATCAATTTTATCGTAATCCACTTCCGGGAAAATGATCTGTTCCTTCACGCCCAGGCTGTAATTGCCCCGTCCGTCGAAGGACTTGGCGTTGAGGCCGCGAAAGTCCCGGATACGGGGGATGGCGACATTGATCAGGCGATCGAGAAATTCGTACATCCGCTCCCGCCGCAGCGTGACCTTGCAGCCCACGGGCCAGCCGTCACGAATCTTGAAAGCGGCGACGGATTTTCGCGCATTTTTCACGATCGGTTTCTGGCCTGTGATCTTGGTCAGGTCGCCAACAGCGAAATCCATGATCTTTTTGTCGCCCACCGCCTCGCCGACACCCATGTTGACGGTGATCTTGGTGATCCTGGGGACTTCCATCACGCTCTTGAAGCCGAACTTTTCTTTCAGCTTGCCCGCGATTTCGTCTTGATAGAGTTGCTGTAGTCTTGCCATCTTTACTATCCGCCTCAGACGTCCACGATCTCGCCGTTGGACTTGAAGTAGCGCACTTTCCGTCCATCTTCCAGGGTCTTGAAACCCACCCGATCCGCCGATCCGGTTGTCGGGTTGTAGATACAGACATTGGAGATGTGCAGCGGCATTTCCTTGTCGAGGATGCCGCCCGGCTCGCCCTTGTTGGGGTTCGCCTTGGTGTGCTTCTTTACCATGTTGACGTTTTCGACGATGACTTTCTCGTCGTCGACAACACTCAATACCGTGCCCTGCTTGCCCTTGTCCTTACCGGCAAGAACAACCACCTCGTCACCTTTTCTGATCTTTCGCATGGACATGATTAATTCCTGCCTATAACACTTCGGGAGCCAGCGAGATGATCTTCATGAACCGCTCGCTGCGCAGTTCCCGGGTCACCGGTCCGAATATGCGGGTGCCGATGGGCTGCATCTGATTGTTCAGCAGAACCGCCGCATTACCGTCAAAGCGAATCACCGATCCATCCGTCCGACGAACACCCTTCCTGGTTCGAACGATTACCGCGTAATAGATATCGCCCTTCTTCACCTTGCCTCGGGGTATGGCATCCTTCACGCTCACTTTAATGACATCGCCGATACCGGCGTAGCGACGGTGGGAGCCACCCAGCACCTTAATACACTGAATGCGCTTTGCACCGCTGTTGTCGGCGACGTTCAGCACTGTCTGCATCTGGATCATTGGTCTGTTCCAATCTGATGATTCTTAAACCGTTTATTGCAAAGGCGACGTATCAAGAGGATTTCTCGAGAACCTTAACCAGGCGCCAGTTCTTCGTCTTGGACAGGGGCCGGCACTGTTCCAGCACCACCAGATCACCCGTGTTGCCCTCGTTGGACTCATCGTGGGCGTGCACCTTGGAGGACCGGCGGATGAACTTGCCGTAGATCGGATGCTTTACCCGACGCTCCACCAGGACGGTCACCGTCTTGTCCATCTTGTCACTGATCACGCGTCCCTGGAGCGTGCGGCTGCTAGTCGTCTGCTCGCTCATGATGCTTCACCTGCTTTCATCTCATTGATTACGGTCTTGACCCTGGCAATGTCCTTGCGCACCCGATTCATCTCCGAGGGGCGCGCCAGCTGGCCGGTGCCCCGTTGCATACGCAGGTTGAATTGCTCCTTGCGCAGTTCCAGAAGCGTCTCTTCGAGTTCGGCGGGCTTTTTGCCCCTGAGTTCTGATGCGTTCATTACAATACGGTCCGTCTCGTAAAGTTGGTCTTGAAAGGCAGCTTGGCCGCGGCAAGCTTGAACGCCTCGCGCGCCACCTCTTCGGAAATACCTTCTATTTCGTACAGCATGCGGCCGGGCTGGACGAGCGCCACCCAGTACTCGACGGCGCCCTTGCCCTTACCCTGGCGGACTTCCAGGGGTTTTTTGGTGATCGGCTTGTCGGGAAACACGCGAATCCAGAGTTTACCGCCACGCTTCACATGCCGCGTGATGGTCCGGCGCGCCGATTCGATCTGACGGGAAGTGAGCTGGCCCCGCTCCATGGCCTGCAGTCCATACTCCCCGAAGCTGACTTTCCCACCCTTGCGGGCCAGGCCGCGGTTACGGCCTTTCTGCTGTTTTCGATACTTTGTCCGGTTCGGCTGCAACATCGCTTAAGTCCTCTTGGCAGAAGAGCGGCCGCCAGCCTCCTCCTGCTCCCCATCGCCGAATACCTCGCCCTTGAAGATCCAGACCTTGACCCCGATCACACCGTAGGTGGTCTTGGCTTCGGCGAATCCATAGTCAATGTCCGCGCGCAGGGTGTGCAGCGGCACGCGGCCTTCCCGGTACCACTCGCTCCGGGCAATCTCCGCACCGTTGAGGCGTCCGGCGATACTGATCTTGATACCCTCGGCCCCCAGGCGCATGGACGTCTGGACCGACCGTTTCATGGCACGGCGAAACATGACACGCCGCTCCAGCTGCTGGGTGATACCCTCAGCAACCAGCTGGGCATCCAGCTCCGGCTTTCTGATCTCCTCCACGCTGATGTGGACGGGGATACCCATGCGATTGGACACTTCCCGGCGCAGTGCGTCTATATCCTCACCCTTTTTGCCGATGACGATACCGGGCCGCGCGGTGTGTATGGTGATGTGGGCGTTCTTGGCCGGACGGTCGATCTGAATCCGGCTGACGGAAGCCTGTGACAACCGCTTGCGCAGATAATCCCGGATTTCGAGATCGGTATTGAGCAGGTCGGCGTATTGCTTGGTATCCGAATACCATTTGGACGTCCACTGCTTGACGATGCCCAGCCGTATGCCGGTTGGATGTACTTTCTGACCCATAACGGCCTCTCTTGCCTTATTTGTCCGATACCGCCACGGTAATGTGGCTGGTACGCTTTAAAATCCGGGAGGCGCGGCCCTTGGCCCGGGCCCGTATCCTTTTCATGGTCGGACCCTCATCCACCATGACCGCCGAAACCTTCAGCTCGTCGATATCCGCACCCTCGTTGTTTTCCGCATTGGCTATGGCGGAATCCAGCACCTTCTTCATCAGGTCAGCGCCCTTTTTCTTGCTGAAACTGAGGATGTTCAGAGCCTGCTCCACGGGCAGCCCCCGGATCTGATCCGCAACCAGACGCCCTTTCTGGGGAGCGAGGTGCGCATAGCGTAATTTTGCCGTTGACTCCATGGTTAACACTCCAATTATCGCGCTGCCTTTCTGTCCGCCGCATGACCCCGATAGGTGCGGGTCAGGGCAAACTCGCCCATTTTATGTCCCACCATGTTCTCCGTAACGAGCACCGGTACATGCTGACGCCCGTTGTAGACGGCAATGGTCAGGCCGACCATCTCGGGCAATACCATGGAACGCCGTGACCAGGTCTTGATCGGACGCTTGCTGTTGCTCGCCACCGCCTCGTCCACCTTCTTCATGAGATGATGGTCTACGTACGGCCCTTTTTTGATTGAACGTGGCACTTTGAATTACCTCAGATCCGTTTATTTTCGATTGCGACGGCGCACGATCATCTTGTTTGTGCGCTTGTTCGACCGTGTCTTGTGGCCCTTGGTCGGCACGCCCCACGGACTGCAGGGATGACGACCGCCGGAAGTACGGCCCTCGCCGCCGCCATGGGGGTGGTCTACGGGATTCATGACCACACCCCGAACCGTGGGCCTGACGCCGCGCCAGCGTGTCGCGCCCGCCTTGCCCAGCTTGCGCAGGTTGTTTTCCGCGTTTCCGACCTCACCGATGACCGCCCGGCATTCGTTGCGCACCTTGCGCATTTCTCCGGAGCGCAGACGCAGCGTGGCATGATCGCCCTCACGGGCAATCAACTGGGCCGATGTACCGGCGGAGCGCGCGATCTGCGCCCCCTTGCCCTTTTTCATCTCGATGCAATGTACGACCGTACCCACCGGAATATTGCGCATGGGCAGACAGTTGCCGGGGCGTATCTCGGCATCGATGCCGGACGTGATGCGGTCGCCCGCACGCAGGCCTTTCGGCGCAATGATATAGCGACGCTCACCGTCGGCATATTTTAGCAGGGCGATGTGGGCCGAGCGATTGGGGTCATACTCCAGGCGCTCCACCTCCGCTGTGACTCCGTCCTTGTCCCGCTTGAAATCGATGATGCGATAGCGTTGCTTGTGCCCGCCGCCGCGATGCCGCGAGGTGATGTGGCCGTTGTTGTTGCGGCCGCCCTTCTTGCTCTTCTTTCCCACCAGCGGCGCATGGGGCTCACCCTTGTGCAGATCCGGGTTCACCACCTTGACCACGAACCGCCTGCCGGCGGAAGTAGGTTTGGTTTTAACGATTGCCATTGTCTTGGTTCCGTTCTATGCCTTTTTAGCCGGTCCGCCCGTCAGGCTCCCGCTCCAAAATCTATGTCACTGCCTTCCGCGAGTCTGACATACGCCTTGCGCTCATCTTTCCTGCGCCCCGAGAGGCGGCCAAACTGCTTGGTCTTGCCCTTGGAATTGACCACCTGCACCCTGTCCACCTTGACGTTGAACATCATCTCGACCGCCTTGCGGATCTCCGGCTTGGTGGCATCCGGGGCCACGGCGAAGACGTACTGTCGATGGGCATCGGCCGCAATGGTGCTCTTTTCCGAGACCACCGGGCTGAGCAGTATCTGCATCAGTCGCTCTTTATTCATGACAGACGCTCCTCAAGCTTCTTCACGGCGCCCGAGGTTATCAGCACCTTGTCGAAGTCGAGCAGGCTGACCGGGTCCAGTTCGTTGACATCGCATACGTCGACGTTGTGGAGATTACGGGCGGCGAGATAGATGTTTTCGTCGTTCTCATCGGAGACGATAAGCACCTCTTCCACATCGAACCCCTTGAGCTTGGTGACCAGTTCTTTGGTCTTGGGGGCTTCCACCTTTAACTCATCCACCACCACCAGCCTGTCCTGCCGCAGCAGCTCAGATAATATTGAGCAGATGGCACCCCGGTACATCTTCCGATTCACTTTCTGGCTGTAGTTGCGGGGAGAGGCCGCGAATGTCACGCCGCCGGAGCGCCAGATGGGACTTCTGATGGTACCTGCCCGCGCACGGCCCATGCCTTTCTGGCGAAATGGCTTGGCGCCGCCGCCGCTCACCGCAGCGCGGTTTTTCTGGGCCTTGGTGCCCGCGCGTCCGCCCGCCATGTAGGCAGTCACCACCTGATGGATCAGTGCCTGGTTGTAATCCGCCGAAAATACCTTGTCCGAGACCTGCAGGGTCTGTGCATCCCCGCCGTTGCCCGACTTGATGTTGAGGTCCATCTTTCTTACCCCTTGTTCGCCGTCTTCACCGCAGGCGTGACGATCACGTCGCTGCCACGGTGACCCGGTACGGCACCCTTGATCAACAGCAGGTTGCGTTCGACATCCACGCGCACCACTTCCAGATTCTGCGCCGAGCGCTGTACGCTGCCCATTTGACCGGCCATCTTCTTGCCTTTGAATACCCGCCCGGGTGTCTGGCACTGGCCGATTGAGCCCGCGGCGCGATGGGAAATGGAGTTGCCGTGGGTGGCGTCCTGCATGCGGAAATTGTGCCGCTTGACGCCCCCCTGAAAACCCTTGCCCTTGGTATTTCCCCGGACATCCACTTTCTGCCCCGGCTCGAAGATATCAGCCTTAATGGCGCCACCGATCTCGATGTCGGCGCCTTCGGCGCCGTCGAGCCGGAACTCCCAGATGCCCCTGCCCGGCTCAACACCGGCCTTGGCCAGGTGCCCGGCGGTGGGCTTGTTCACACGGGACATCCTGCGCTGTCCGGTGGTAACCTGCACGGCCGAATAACCGTCAGTCCCGGGGTTTCGCACCTGGGTCACACGGTTCGGCTCGACCTCGATCACGGTCACGGGGACCGAGGCGCCTTCTTCGTTGAAGACCCGGGTCATGCCGACTTTACGTCCAACAATTCCAATCGCCATTCTATCTAACCTCAGTTCAGTTTGATCTGAACATCAACTCCGGCTGCGAGATCCAGTTTCATCAATGCATCCACCGTCTTGTCGGTCGGATCTATGATGTCCATCAAACGTTTGTGAGTGCGAATTTCGTACTGATCGCGAGCATCTTTGTTCACATGCGGTGATACCAGCACGGTATAGCGCTCTTTCCGGGTCGGCAGCGGTATGGGGCCGCGGACCTGGGCGCCTGTGCGCTTTGCGGTATCAACAATCTCTCGCGCCGACTGATCGATCAGACGATGATCGAAAGCCTTCAGCCGAATTCGAATTCTCTGGTTGGCCATATTAATGTCTCAAATTCTACTCTATAACCTTCGCAACCACGCCGGCGCCGACGGTGCGGCCACCCTCGCGGATCGCAAAGCGCAGACCCTCTTCCATCGCAATCGGCGCGATCAGCTTCACCACCATCTTGATGTTGT
>JAHEHQ010000114.1 GCA_024644505.1 Gammaproteobacteria bacterium | reverse complement strand
GGGAATTACGGTGATCCCGCGTTTTCCGTATCCGGCGACCCGCAGGACGGAGACAGCTTTCTGATCACCTTCAACCAGGGCGGTGTCGCCGACAACCGAAATGCGCTGCAGATGGCCCTGATGCAGCACGACAAGACGATGCTGGGGGACAGTTCTTCACCGGACAACGAGTCTGCCACTTTTCAGGATGTCTACGGCCTGATGGTGGCTGATGTGGGATCCAAGACCCGGACCTCCCAGATCAATGCCAAAGCCACCGACGGGCTCCTGGAGCGTCATCAGATGGCCATGTCCTCGATCAGCGGCGTCAACCTGGATGAAGAGGCCGCCGATCTGATTCGGTATCAGCAGGCCTATCAGGCGGCTGCACAGGTCATCGCAACCGCCAATACCATGTTCAACACACTGCTCGGCGCCATACGAGGTTAATGCTGCCATGGACAGAATCTCCAGCTACATGATCTCTCAGCGTGCCCTGCACGCGATACTGGGGCAGCAGAGCAGCCTCGCCGAGACCCAACTTCAGCTGGCGACCGGAAAGCGGGCGATCAACCCCTCTGACGATCCGGCAAGCGCCGCCCGGGTACTGGACCTGAACCGGGCGATTGCAACCGTTCAGCAGTATCAAAGTAATGCCAACACGGCCAAGGGCAGGCTGGAACTGGAGGACAGCGTCTTGTCCGGCGCCACCGATCTGCTTCATCGGGCCGGTGAACTGGCAGTCCAGGGCAACAACGATACGCTTTCCCCATCCGACAAGAAGGCGATTGCCACGGAGGTACGCCAGCTGTTGGACCAGATGGTTTCGATGGCAAACGCGAAGAACAGCAGCGGAGAGTATGTGTTCTCCGGCTACCAGGCGGATACCAGGCCTTTCTCCCTCGAGGCGTCCGGCCGCTATGGATACAACGGGGACATGGGGCAGCGCAGGATCCAGATCGCACCGGACCGGCAGTTGGCGGACGGAGACAACGGCTATGATGTGTTTGTTGACATAGAGACGGGCACACCGGGTGCGGTCGATGGGAAGCGAAGCGTATTCGAGACGCTGCAACAACTGGCGACGGAGCTCGAGAGTGATAACTCGGTGGGTCGTTACATATCGGATCTGCAGATGGCCCTCGACAATGTACTCGAAACCCGTGGCAAAGTGGGTGCCCGCCTCAACGCCATAGACAGGCAGCTGGATGTAAACGCCGACCTGGAGTTGACCCTGGAGACCAGAAGATCCGAGGAGCAGGATCTGGACTACCTGGAAGCCATTGCGCGATTCGAACGCCAGAAACTGGCCCTGGAGGCGGCCCAGAAGAGTTTTGCGCACATCAAGGATTTTTCTCTCTTCAATTATCTCTGAAAAAAGTTAGCAGTTAGCAGTTAGCAGTTAGCAGTTAGCAGTTAGCAGTTAGCAGTTAGCAGTTAGCAGTTAACAGTTAGCAGTTACTGGTAATTGGCGTGCCGAATCAGGATACTGGCCTGTATCCTCAGTTACCCAAGCGCATCGTTTGTCTTTGAACGGAGATAACAGTGGCCCGCCGCCTGTCCGAGAAAAAATCGAATGTCACGGAAAATGACCGTCACTGGATGGATTACCTGCATATCACCGCCCCGGTAATCATTACCATCCTGGGTTTTGTGCTTGCCTATCAGTTTGTCGACCCCGCTCCTCCGGACCATATTCGTATGGGCACCGGGCAGAAACAGGGAGCCTACTATCTGTTTGCCCGGCGATATCAGGAAATACTCAGGGAGGAGGGGGTTGATCTCGAGCTTGTCGAGAGCGCAGGCTCGGTGGAGAACATAACACTGCTGGAGAAAGGCCTGATGGATGTGGCCTTTGTCCAGGGCGGTCTTTCGGGTGCATCCCAATCCGGGGAACTGTACTCGTTGGGCAGCTTCTATTATGAGCCGCTCTGGCTTTTTCTTCGCAGCGATGTCGATGCCGGGAAACTCTCAGATTTGATCGGTAAACGGATCGCAGTCGGGGCGGAAGGCAGCGGCACCCAGGCGCTGGCGCTGCAATTGCTCGGTGACAACCGAATTGACGGGGCAAATACCCGGTTGATGCCTTTGAATGATAAACAGTCGGCAGAGGCACTGCTCAACGGTGAAGTGGATGCGGCTTTTTTCGTCGCTTCCCCAAAATCTCAGGTCGTTGGGAGGTTGTTGCTTTCTGAGTCCGTCGGCTTGCTCAGCTTCGAGCGGGCGGAAGCCTACACCAGAACACACCGGTTTCTGTCCAGGGTGGTATTGCCCGCAGGTATCGTGAATATGGGGCTTGATCTGCCACCGGAGGATAAGGTGCTGCTGGCGGCAACCGCCAATCTGGTGGGAACCGGTAATCTTCATCCGGCACTGATTGACCTGTTGATCTACGCCGGTGGAAAGATTCACGGCGAAGGCGGCTGGTTCGAGCGCAGGGGTCAGTTTCCCACCTCGGATTTTGTCGATTTTCCCCTATCCGAGGATGCCAGAAGCTTCTACAATCGCGGCCCTTCCTTCCTCCAACGCTATCTGCCTTTCTGGGCTGCCACCCAGTTGGATCGCCTCAAGGTGATGTTGTTGCCGCTCTTGGCCCTGATGATCCCTCTGTTCAAGATCATGCCGTCCCTGTACCGCTGGCGCATGCGATCCCGCATCTACCCCTGGTATCGGGAGGTTCTGGCGATCGACAGGCTGGCCTATGATTCGGAAGCCAACCTGGATATCAGTGATGCGCTCACCAAACTGTCCCAGATAGAAAAGGACGTGGCCAACATAAGGGTACCTTTGTCCTTTACCGAGGAACTCTATGATCTGCGCCTGCATATCAGTATGGTCAGGGAGAGGTTGGAAAATCCAAGGAAAGTGACCTAGTGGGCCGCGCGGCCCATTAGACGAATGAATCAATCTCCCGAGCCGGGAAAAAAGCGTCCGGCACGCTTCCGGTACTCGGCGTAGGCCGGGCCGTGCAACTCCGACATCCAGATCTCCTCATTGCGGGCCTTGATGTTCATCAGGATGACATGGAGCACCGCCGCCACCAGTAGCGGCCATACAGGTACCGCGACCAGGGTGCATATAATCATCAGAATGCTGATGGCATAGATCGGGTGTCTCACGCGGCTGAACGGGCCGCCGGTTATCAGATCTGTCTGCTCGTCGGTAGTAACGCCCACCCGCCAGTTGCGTCCCATCCAGCGCCAGCAGAATATCGTCGCTCCAAAGCAGGCAAGCGTGGCGAGTGCGGCAAGCCAGCGCAGCCCCAGCCAAAGAGGGTTTTCCAATGCAGGTAGCGGAAGCTGCCAGGCGGCACCATCCTGGGTGATCGACAGCCAGGGAAAGAGTATCCAGCCGGTGATGACAGGAATCCAGACGATCCACATGATTTTTTCGATGGTCTGCCTGGGCACCAGGCCCGCGGAGACGGCGCCCTTTATGCGCGTGCGCACGGCCATCACCAGCACGCCCAGCCAGTATGCCCAGACGGCAGACAGGGCCAGATAGGTGGGGCCCTGACCGCTGCGCATGGCTAATCCTTCCCACCGAACTTACTGACCTGACTGGTTTCGAAGCCGTTTTGCCTGAAAACGTCCAGGATCTCCTCCAATACCATATTCTGGATGGTGGGGTGCTCTTCTATATTAAAATGATTGATATCGTCCAGGAGACCGGGATCTTTGCTGGAGATTCGGATATCGCGATTGATGACCCGGGTGTTTTGACCCTCTGTTTCCACCGCCACACCACGCAGCCACGGCATCCAGTCCGTTGAGGGACTGGAACGATAGATATTGACACAATGGCGGACGTTGGCGGGTATCTTTGGCGGGATGGTGGGATCCACCAAGACCAGGGCGTCCACGGTCACGTCGTGTTGTTCCAGCGCGCGGGCCAGACGTATGGAGTCATCGGCGCCGTAGCTGTGGCCCGAAATGACCAGGGGTCTCTCCTGATCGCCCTGTTGGTGTCTGTCCAGGATGTGCTGCGCAAGATCGGGCCAGGATGGTCCGGAGTAGACGCCGGTCCTGACACCCTTTCCCTTCAGACTTTCTCCAATATCGTCCATACCCAGAGAGAAGATGTTGAACAGTCCCCTGAGCAGATAAACCTGGCCCAGGGTCTGATGGGCGGTTTCGCCGCCATCGGTCTGTTCCGAGACGGCAGGCTGTGAAGCGCAACCTGTCATCATGAAGGGCACCAGCACGGCCAGGAAAAGATATTTTGAGATTTTCAACTTCCTGTCTCCTTAGGATCGGAAGGATGCCGAATCAACTCCGGACTGGAAAAAACCTTCGGGCCCGGACCCGCGAAGGATGCCTTTTCCTTGGGCCCGTGGAGCCATTTTCCGATCGTGCCGTAACGCACGAAATGTTTATAGCTCAAGAGTGATATGGCAAGGGTGGCGCCGACTGATACCGTGAAATCGACGCTCGACGGGATGGAGACCCCCCAGAGATCCTGAAGGAATTCAAGCAGCAGATGCATCAGCCCGATCAGTGGCAGATGGACCAGGTAGATCCAATAGGCGGAATCCGACATGAATCTGAGTCGCGGCGAGACACGGTTGAATGCCATCAGGCAGACGCCGAGAAATCCCCAGACGGCAAGCCAGGAGTAGAGCGCTGTGGCAAGCGCGAACAACCAGGTATTTTCCTGAGAGGCGGGATCGCCTGTCAGCCGCCATCGCAGTATCTGGAAGAGGGCGGAAAAGATCACTAAAGAGGCAATGACGTAATAGGGTCCCGGTATGTTCAGCCGCCGCAGCTGGTCACGCACCCGGTACAGGTGAGAGCCGACCAGGTAGAAAACCGCATAATAGAGGAGTCCCCAGGGTTCGGGCGCCCAGCGGTTGTCATAGTGGGTATAGATTTCAGGATGCAGCCAGAGTATGGGGAACGTGACGGCGACCAGTGTCAAGGGCAACCACCAGCGTTCCAGCAGCCGGATGCGTTTCGGAAATTCGAGCAGGGCGGGAAACCGGGATCTCAACAGGTAGTAGAGCAGGTAGTAGATAAGCAGATATTGCAGAAACCAGAGGTGGGCCAGACCGAGGAGCTGGTTTTTCAGCTGCCGGTCATCGTGGGTAAAGCGAATGACTTCGCGCCATGTCAGGATATCCTGTTCCACCAGTCCCCAGCTCCACAGGTAATAGGTGGGTGGAAGGATTACCAGAATGGCCGCGACCAGGGGGATGCCCACCCGACGAAGTCGATGCAACAGAAATTCCCGGGGCCCTCTGAGGTCGTAGAGCATGGCCGAAAAAAAGCCGGCAATCAGAAAAAACAGGGGAATGCGGAATCCGTGGATGTACCAAAGGACCAGGTCGTATGTCCATCCCGAAGAAGGGTCCGTTACGGGCCATAACAGCCCCGGCATGGGGACCTGCATATAAGGTACGGCGCCGTGCAGAAACACACCGAGAATCATGATGGATGCCCGCAGGGCATCCAGGGCGTAGATTCGGTTGGCGGCGGCTGTTGTTTTCGTTATTCGGGACACCCAGGCTCCACTGTTAGGTACAAACCTGACAATTTCGGAATTTTCTCAGTCTGAGTGCGGTTGATCAAGAGGGACGGCCCTGATTGGCCGTCTCCCCTCTGGTTTTATGGGAGAAGGACTCTCAGGAAATCGGCTCTGCCCCCAGCTGATGCTGGCACAGTTCCGTGTATTCTCCCCCCAGGCCAAGCAGGTCATCGTGGCGCCCCTGCTCCACGATACGACCCTCCTTCAGCACCAGGATCCGGTCGGCGTGTTTCACGGTGGAGAGGCGGTGGGCGATGACCAGGGTGGTGCGGTTCTCGGTGAGACGTTCCAGGGCCGCCTGCACGTTGCGCTCCGATTCGGTATCCAGTGCCGATGTGGCCTCGTCCAGCAACAGGACCGGGGCGTCTTTGATCAGAGCCCTGGCAATGGCCAGCCGTTGTCGCTGGCCCCCGGAGAGTCTTACACCGTCTTCACCGATTATGGTCTCGAATCCCTGGGGCAGGCGTTCGATAAATTCCAGCGCATGGGCGTCGCCTGCCGCCTGCACGATCTCTTCATGACTGACTTCGCGGCCTGCCCCATAGGCGATATTGGCGGCAACCGTGTCGTCGAACAGCACAGATTCCTGACCCACGTAAGAGAGATTTGCCCGCAGAGAATCCAGGGTCAGTTCCTGGATATCCTCCCCATCCAGGAAAATGGTGCCGCCGGTGGGGCTGTAGAAACGGGGTATCAGGGCGGCTACCGTGGTTTTGCCGCCGCCGGACCTTCCCACCAGGGCGACGGTCTCGCCGGGTTCGACCTCGAAGTTGATGTCCACCAGGGCATCCCGCTCGGCGGTGGGATAGCGGAACACGACGCTCTGAAGGGACAGGCGGCCCTGAACCTGTTCCAGTCTGCGTGTCCCAAGATCCGGTTCGGGGGGGTGGTCCGTCAGTTCGAACACGCTTTCCGCGGCAGCCAGTCCCCGCTGCAGCGCCTGATTGACCCGGGTGAGACTCTTGATGGGCTTGAAAATCAGGCCGCCGGCGACGAGCAGAGAGACGAACCCCCCCACCGTCAGGCCTCCCGCGATGGTGTCGTGGGTACCGACATAAATGAGTACCCATAGCATCAGGGCCGCAGCCAGTTCCACGACGGGTACATCCGCCACGCCTGCGATCGTGTTCTTGAAATGGTAGCGCCTCACCCAATTGGCCAGCCGGTCGAATCTCCCCTGTTCATAGGCCTGCCCGGCGAACACCTTGATCACCTTGTGCCCGCGCGCACTCTCCTCCAGCACGTGGGTCATGTGACCCATGGTCTCCTGCAGTTCCCGGCTGATCCTACGCAATCTCTTCGCCAGCAGGGTGACCACCAGCCCAATGATGGGCAGCACCACGAACATGATCGTGGTCAGCAGCCAGTTCAGGTAGATCATGTAGGCCAGCAGGCCGACGACGATGATGGTGTCCTTCACCAGGACGGTGATCACCTTGGTGGAGGCCTCCGAGACCTGGTGTACGTTGTAGGTCACCTTGTTGATCAGGTTTCCGGTGGAGACGGCATCGAAATAGGCCGTGGGCAGCGTCAGGATGCGCTCGAACATCTGCCGGCGCAGATCCATTACCACTTTGCCCGCAACCCACTCGAAGGCGGCTCTGCTGACAAATATCATGGTGCCGCGAATCAGGAACAAAACAGCGATATAGATGGGCGTAAGGCGGATGATATCGGGATCCTTGTCGACAAAGGTACCGTCAAGCATGGGCTTAAGGAAGTAAGGCAGAAGAGGCTCGGTGGCCGCCAGCAGCGCCATGGCAATCAGTGCTGCAATGAACTGCCGCCTGTAGGGTTTTACATAGGAGAGCAGGCGGAGATAAAGGTCGCGTCCGGTCATGGGATGGAAGAGGTCGCAGGATTGAAGCTATGCCGCAGCGGCTTGAAGCGGCATAGTTTAGGGGTTCACCACCAATCAGGACAAGCGGCAGTCCGACCCGCACCCCCCTCTCCGACCGGCAGACCGGTCCATTATGCGGCTGGTAAAAATGCCCTGATTTCTCTATCCTTGCCTCTTTTATCTCGAACCAATTTTGCGCGGGCCCGATCGGGGGAGTATTCCCTCCAGCTAACTCTATGGAAAATATGCCTTTTTTGGATAAGGTGGCGATCGTGACCGGGAGCTCCCGGGGAATCGGTCATGCCATCGCCTCCGCTCTGGCCCGGGAAGGGGCCGACCTGGTAGTCACTTATCGTCGTGGAGGTAAATCCGCGGAAAAAGCCGAAGCCCTTTGCGGGCAGATACGGGATATCGGGCGGCGGGCGATAGCGGTCCAGGGTGACATCTCGGT
>JAHEHQ010000113.1:6532-7915 GCA_024644505.1 Gammaproteobacteria bacterium | reverse complement strand
CATGTACCGCTCCATACACACCGCGGTCATCGGACCCGACGACCGGCCTCTGGAGATACAGATCCGGACTCGTGAAATGCATGCACATGCGGAACTGGGTGTGGCCGCACATTGGCGATACAAGGAATCCGGCAAGCAGGATCGGGAATTCGAGCGTCGTATATCACAGCTTCGTGCCTGGCTGGAAACACGGGACGAGGCAATCGAGCATGAAGATTTTGTCGCCAACCTCAAAACCGGTCTGGAGTCCAACCGTGTATACGTGCTGACGCCCCACGGGAGGGTTATTGAACTGCCAAAAGGCGCTACCGCCGTGGATTTCGCCTATGCCATTCATTCGGCGGTGGGACACAGATGTCGAGGCGTACGTATCAACGGAAAGATTTCAACCCTGACCCAGCCGCTGGAAAGCGGCCAGACCGTCGAGATCATAACGGCCAAGGAGGGAGGTCCGAGCCGGGACTGGCTCAGCCCGCACCTCGGCTATATCAAGACCAATAAAGCCAGAAACCGGGTCAGGCACTGGTTGAAGCTCCAGGACTATGAGCAACACCTGATCGCAGGCAGGGCAGCCCTGGACAGGGAGGTGAACCGGCTGGGTGTTGCCAGGCCGATACTGGAAAATCTTCTGGATCGGTTCAACTTCAAGAAAACCGACGATCTGCTCGCGGCAATCGGCAGGGGAGAGGTGTCCCCGGTCCAGGTTGCGGGTACGGGAACATCCCTTAGGGAGGAGAAGCATCCGAAGTCCGACCTGCCGCTGCGAAGACGAACGGAGAAGGCCCATTCACATGGCTCGGGTGATGTGGTGGTGGAGGGTGTGGATGACCTGCTGACCCATATGGCACGATGCTGCAAGCCGGTCCCCCCAGACGATATCATCGGGTATATCACCCGTGGCAGAGGGATCAGCGTGCACCGTCGCAACTGCTCCCTGATCCAGGGTCTGGACAACGAAAACCGTGCGCGGCTGATCGATGTCTCCTGGGCCGGTCATTTGGAAGAAGCCGTTTACCCTGTCGATATACAGGTTCACGCGATGGACAGAAAAGCTCTGCTGAGAGACATATCCTCGATATTCGCCAACGAGGATATCGCGGTAACGGGAGTCAACAGCCAGACCAACCGTAAAACCGATCAGGCCACCATGTCCTTCACCGTAGAGATATCCGATATGCGCCAGCTGAGCCGGTTGCTGGAAAAATTGAACGAGCTTCCGGATGTTCTTGAGGTCAGGAGGCAGGTTTGAGTAAGAAAGTTACTAGTAACTTGAAACTATAAACCATGCTCCAGCTTCAATCTCAGCTGCAGTTTTTTCGCCTGCTTGAAAGCTTCTTTCAACATCAATCGGTTCAGATCGGGGAGGGAGGCGGGATCGACACG
>JAHEHQ010000113.1:0-6432 GCA_024644505.1 Gammaproteobacteria bacterium | reverse complement strand
TAGTAACTTGAAACTATAAACCATGCTCCAGCTTCAATCTCAGCTGCAGTTTTTTCGCCTGCTTGAAAGCTTCTTTCAACATCAATCGGTTCAGATCGGGGAGGGAGGCGGGATCGACACGGTTGGGGTCGTCTGCGTCCTTGTCGATGAGCTGTTGCTGGATCCGGAACCGTTGGATGAGATGAAAAGCCTCGATTTCCGACGCCGTCTCTTCCGGTTTTAGGTTCTGGGCGGCTGCGGTGGCGCGAAGGCGGTCCCCGGTATTGGTTGCCCAGATACCGTGGGTGAGACTCCAGATTCTTGCGGCATCGATGAAAGGTCGGGCGCCATGTAGCTTGAGGTCAATACTGTGGGGATGCTCCCGACCGCCGTCGTAAACAAACCCACCTATCCAGTTGAGCGGAGCATCGCAGGTCAGGGCCTCTTCCGCCATGGCTCTCAGAAAACGCGGACGCTCGGGGGGCAGGGGAATCAGCCAGTTGCGCAGGTTGTCTGCCAACTCATAACTTCCGTAAACAGGGCGAAAATCGAAAAAGATGGTACTGTGCATCAGTGCCTCGGGATCCGGAGTTCCCATCCAGCCGCTGAATTTCTCCTGCCATTCGGACAAGCTCAGACACCAGGCTGGATTGCCGGCCATGATGCCGCCCTTGCAGTGCCGGAAACCGCAGGCGTCCAGACCGCGATTGACGGCCCTGGCAAAAGGGAGAAAGGCCTCGCGGATGGCCTCCGTGGAACCTTCGTCGCCAGGCAGAAACAGGAGCCCGTTGTCCTGGTCCGTGGAGAACGTCTGCTCCAGGCGCCCCTCTGAGCCGAAAACCAACCAGCACCAGGGAACCGGGGGCAGATCAAACTCATCCTCGACCAGTTCTATTACCCGCATGACAATCAAATCGTTCAATGCCGACATCCATTGACAGATTCCCTCCACGCCCATGCCGGCCGAAAACAGTTCCGCTCCCCGTTGACGTATGGCGTCTGCGGCTTCTGACATCGCTTTGACATCAATGGCTCCGGTCACACGATCCGCAAGGGCCGCCGCCCCCCCGCCACGAAGGCCGAACAGATCCGAGCGGGAAACCACGTTGCACAGCCGTCCGTCCGGCTCAACGAGCAGGACATGCCTGACACCGCGCTTGGTCATCAGCACGGTCGCGCGATGGGACGGGGCATCTGCCGGGAGGGAAAAGGGGGCACCGGTCATCAAGCCGGCTATGGGCTCATCCAGCCTGTCTCCGTCCACGGAGATGCCGTGTACCAGATCCGTCAGCGTTACGATGCCCAGAGGAAGCTCGCTGGTGACATCCACAACTATGATGGTATCGCCCCCCACCTGATTCATCTGTATCAACGCCTGGCGGACGCTGGTGGTGGGTGGCACCGTTATGGGAGCCCGCTGCGGCAGAGACCGCAGGGGTCCTTCAGACGGGCCGAAGTAGGAATAGGGTGTATTCAAATAGGGCTCTTTGCTTCCGGTCTCCATACCGGATTGGCTGCTTTCACCAGGTCTCTTTCCGCTCATTAGTCGGACTCTCCCAGGAGGGATTTGACCCTTGCAACCAGGGCACTCGTGGAAAAGGGTTTGGGTATGTAGGCATCGGCACCAAGCGCCGCCCCCTTTGCTATCTCGGCATCTCTGCCTTTTGCGGTAAGCATGACAATGCGCACCTTGTCCAGATCGTGGTCTTCACGCACCGCTTTACAGACGTCGAATCCATTGAGTTTCGGCATCATGACATCAAGCAGTACAAGATCAGGTCGCTCATTGCGAATCTTTGCCAGGCCCTCTTCTCCATCCCGGGCGACAGTTACCGCAAATCCTTCCCGCCGCATCAGGAAATCAACGGAAATAACGATATTCTGTTCGTCGTCAACTATCAGGATCTTTTTGGTCATCAGGATGATCTCTATTGTGAAATCGTCTCAATTTCATGCGGCAACTCAAATAAGAATATAGCACCTTTCCCGGGAGAGCTCTCCACCCAGAGCCGGCCGCCGAAGTGCTCTATGATCTGCCTGCTGATGGGCAATCCAAGCCCGGTTCCCAGGGGAGCCACTTCCCCGTCCTCCCCCTGGCGAAACTTCTCAAATATGACCGGTTGTTTATCCCTTGGAATACCAGGTCCGTTGTCTTTGACGCTAACCTGGAAAACCGTGGGTTTCTCCCTGAGACTGACCTGTACCATGCCACTGTCCTGAGGTATGAACTTGACGGCATTGTTGAGCAGGTTGAGCATTACCTGCATCAGCCGATCAGGATCGGCCCAGACTCTGTAGCTCGATTCCGGTATATCGAGACTCAGCTTCGCACCCTTGTCCTTGAACAACTGCTCGGTGGCTTCGGCAGACTGGTATATCACCTCCGCCAGTTCCACCTCACCGCTTTGCCACTCGGCGTGACCGGATTCTATCTTCGCCAGATCCAGTACCTGATTCACCAGCCGTGTCAGTCGCTGAGTTTCACTTACGATGATTCCGATAAAGCGCTTCCGGTCCTCGAGGTTGATCTCAGGATCCTCGTGCAGTATCTCGGAAAAGGCACGAATCGACGTCAACGGTGTCCGTAATTCATGGGTTACCGAAGACATGAAGTCATCTTTGAGGTGATCCAGTTCCTGTAATCGGATATTGGCCGCCTCCAATTCGGTCTTTGCGGCTTCAAGCTCCCGGGATTTCTCTTCGAGTTCCCGACTGTACGCCCGAATCTGGGAGGCCTCATCCAGAATATCCATGACCTCGTCCAGCCCCAGCGGTTCCTCCTCCACCACACTTGACACCATCACCCGCGCCGATGCACTGCCGATTGCACCGGTCAACAGCGTCTCTGCAAAATTAACGGTCTCGGCATCAGCGGGCAGCTTCTCTTTCTCATTAAGTCCCCGCCTCCTGGCATAGGCCGCGAATGCCCTTCGTGCCCGCTCCTTGCCCAGGAAGCGTCCGGTCAGGTTTACGAGATCGGTCACCTCCGCGCTGCCGCGCCACAAGCCGGTCACCACCGGTTTGTCGTGTTTCAGGGCATCCACGAATATCCGTCCCTGGGCCGCCTCTTCGACATTTGGCGAGCGCAGCACCGATACGACGAGATACATGCCCACGTTTGCGGACAGGCTCCAGAACATACAGTGGGTGATCTCATCAAAAACGTTGAGTCCAAACAGAGCCTGGGGCTTCAGCATGGCCAATCCAAAGGGCCCCAACTCCAGGAAATCGCTGGGCAGCCAGCCTGATTTGGCGAAGGAGGGCAGGAGCAGGGTGTATAACCAGACCGTAAATCCCGCACCCAGGCCGGCTAGTGCCCCGGCCCTGGTACCGCCGCGCCAATAGAGCCCGATGATCATAGCGGGGGCAAACTGGGCAACTGCGGCAAAACTGATGAGCCCGATGGCCACGAGGGCATAAGCCTCACCGGCCAGTCGGAAATAGGTGTAGCCGAGCAAAAGGATCACGAAAATGGCACCCCGGCGAACCCTGAGCAGCACAACACTGATATCAATGACAGGGGGCCTTGTTTTCCAGCGGTGCAGAAGCCCGGGCATCACCAGGTCATTGCATACCATGGTGGAAAGGGCGATGGTTTCCACGATTACCATGCCCGTTGCCGCAGAAAGTCCCCCGAGATAGGCGAACAGTGCCAGGGATTGCTGATTCAGCGCGATGGGCAGGGTCAGCACGAAGGTGTCGGCATCCACATTGCCGTTGGGAAATTCCAGTATTCCGGCCAGGGCAATCGGAATCACGAATATATTGATCAACAGGAGGTAAAGCGGGAAAAGCCAGATGGCCCTATGCAGATGATGTTCGCTGCTGTTCTCCACAACCGCAACCTGAAACTGCCTGGGCAGCATCAGGACTGCCAGTGAAGATAACATGGCAAAGGAAAACCAGGTGCTGTAGCTGCCTTGGTCCGGGGCGAGCATGGGCTTTAGGACGCCTGCCGACCGGGCCTGCTGCATGACGTCGGCGAATCCGTCGTACAAACCGAACGTCACGAACAGCCCCACGGCGGTCAATGCCATGAGCTTTACGATGGACTCGAACGCAATGGCAGCCACCATGCCTTCGTGACGTTCGCTGGCATCCAGATGGCGCGTACCAAACAGGATGGTGAATACCGCCAGAGAGATCGCCACATAGAATGCCGTGTCCTGCCAGACCGGCTGGGCCACCGCATGGCTGGGCATGACGATGTCCGGGTAGTGAAGCATGATGGTAAAACTGTTGGAAACCGCCTTCAGCTGCAGAGCAATATAGGGGACCACACCGATGACGGCTATCACCGTAACCAGCCCGCCCAACAGGTGGCTCTTGCCGTATCTGGATGAGATGAAATCGGCAATGGACGTAATGCGTTGTGACTTGCTGACCCTCACCATTTTCAACAGCAGGAAAGCCCACAGCGCCGCGGCGAGGGTAGGGCCGAGATAAATCGGCAGGAAGCCGATACCGCTGTCCGCGGCACGGCCAACGCTCCCATAGTATGTCCATGCCGTGCAATAGACCGCGAGGGACAACGCGTAGACCGTCGGGTGGGCGATCACAGAACGCCCGCTGTCGGCGCGCCGGTCGGCCCAGTAAGCGATGGCGAACAGAAGCCCCAGATAAAGGAAGGATATGGTGATTATCAGAGGGCTGCCGAGCATGCAGACCTCCGGTCTGGGGTGCTTTGACCACTAGGGCTTGTTAACACTATGCGGATACCCGGCGTTGGCTCTCCATGAGGCCAGGCAAGTCGCCATCATTGGTCCGACCCCTCGACAATCCACGCCATCAAACCGATGAGCACGACCCAGACACCAAACAGATATAGATACAGAACAGGCAGGCCAAGCAGCTCCTGCGGCCTGTCCAGCAAAGAAATGACAGGTGAATAGTAAAGAAAACAACCAGCCAGAAAAACGGCAACCAGTCGCCGCCCCATCAGGGTCGATCGCCTCATCGAGGATTCCTCCAGCAACAGCACCAACTTATAGCGAGTATAGGGTACGGAACGTCGATAGGGTATGCGGGGCCATAAAAAATCCGGTGGCGGAAAGGCTTTCAAGACATTCCCGGTCGCCTACCGGATTCGCTTGCAGGGTCAGCTCTCGAGCCTTCGGTATAATGCCATTGCCATCGACAACCAGCTGAAAATAAAAGCCAGTCCCCCAACCGGGGTCACCATGCCCAGCCAGCGCACACCTGTTAAGGACAGTAGGTACAAGCTGCCCGAAAAGAGCAGAATTCCAGCGATGGCGAACCAACCCGACCACTTCAATATCCGGGAATCGGGATAGGCCCGGACCAACAACCCGACACCCACGAGAAGCAGCGTGTGATAAAAGTGATACTGCACCCCGGTCTTGTATGCACCCAGCTGATGGCTGTCCAACAGGGTTCTCAAGCCGTGTGCGCCAAATGCACCAAGCATCACGGCCAGCATGCCGCTGTCAATAGAAATAATCTTGCCATGTATCAGCTATTCAGTAGCCGAGAGTTTGATGAAAACTGTCCAGCATCTCATCCAGAATCTCCCTGTTTTGCAGAAGCTTGTTTACGCGACCTTCATCTCTTACGTCAAAATGCATGAGTGATTTCAGTGCGTGAAAAAAGATGTCCATGTCTTTGTTAATTCGTTCCTGGGCGGATACAGACGGAATCTGACCCTTCGTATCGAGCACATTTCTGACAACCCTGTTGTAAGCCGCGATGAGCCGGTAGAGATCCCGCCGGTTTTCCCGAAACCAGGGTATTTCGAGTAACCGATTCACCGTATCCCTGGCACCCACACGGCCATACTGGGCAAATGAGTCGATCATCTTGAAATAGAGATATCGCAGGCGGGAAAACTCCTGAAGTTTATCCGCCCGGTATAAAGCCACCAGAACGTAAAACATATCTCTGAGAATACGCACTGCCTCCCTGTTCTCCCGCAGCCAGGGAATTCGGTAAAATGCCCGCCAAGTGGAAAACGAAACCATCCGCACGACACCCCTTTCTCAAAATCTGTGTCGACTTTACCATCGATTCCGCCCTCCCGATAATTGACAATTCTGATTGACCCCATTGCCCACGAATGCGATAAAGGAATTTCGAGGATATACCGGTCCAGAAGGTCAGATTTATCCGGTATTGCTTAATTAAACTGCGAGGAACATAACATAGTGCAAAAAAAGCTCATAAAACTCAGTGGACCGGCATTGGCGGTCTGTTTTCTGCTTACCGGTTCCGCGTACGCTTTCGATATGGGGAACATGATGAATCCTTCCAAATGGATGGGTGGGAACAAGAACAGGGATCGTTATGACGAACCTTATGGCGGCCCGGGATATGGCCCGGGACCCGGATACGGTGGCGGTCCCGGATACGGTGGCGGTCCCGGATACGGTGGCGGTCCCGGATACGGTGGCGGCCCCGGGTACGGCGGTGGTCCCGGGTACGGCGGCGGTCCCGGAT
>JAHEHQ010000112.1 GCA_024644505.1 Gammaproteobacteria bacterium | reverse complement strand
CACATGACCACGCCGGTGCTCATGTCCCATTGAAAACCGCCGGGTATCAAAAGGCGCGAACAAGACGCCTCATCAAATCGAGAGAGAGGAGTTGAGGGAATGTCATCATCCCCCGATCTACCGGAAGCAGACAGCGAAGCGCAGTTGGACACCTTTCCCAAGCTGTTGCTGAATCATGCCCGCGTGCGCGGTGACAAGATCGCCATGCGGGAAAAGGATCTGGGCATCTGGCAGGCCTGGACCTGGCGGGAAGTCCTCGACGAGGTACGGGCAATGGCCTGCGGGCTGGCTGCCCTGGGATTTCAAAGGGGCGACAAGCTGGCCATCATCGGTGACAACCGCCCCCGTCTGTACATGGGAATGACCGCCGCCCAGTGTCTCGGCGGCGTCCCCGTGCCTCTGTACCAGGATTCGATCGCCCAGGAGATGAAGTTCGTCCTGGACAATGCCGACGTCCACTATGCGCTCGCCGAAGACCAGGAGCAGGTCGATAAGCTGCTCGAGCTGAGAGAGGAGGATTCGGGCATCAGGCATATCCTGTTTGACGATCCTCGAGGCATGCGCCACTACGATTTTCCCTTCCTGAGCAGTATCGAGAAGGCCCAGGCCATCGGGCGCGAATACGACAAGGCCAATCCGGGGTTTTTCGAGGAGTCGGCCAACAGGGTCACGGGGGCGGATATTGCCATCATGCTCTACACCTCGGGTACCACGGGAAACCCGAAGGGTGTTGTGCTTACCAACGACAATGTCGTCATCACGGCGCGCAACGGCATCATCAGGGAAAACCTGACGGACCGGGAGGAGGTGCTCGCCTATCTGCCCATGGCCTGGGTGGGCGACAACCTTTTCTCCTACGCCCAGTCTCTGGTTGCGGGTTTTACCGTCAACTGCCCGGAGAGCGGCGCAACCGTTCTCACCGACCTGCGGGAGATCGGCCCCACCTATTACTTCGCACCACCGCGCATCTACGAAAACATGCTGACCCAGGTGATGATCCGCATGGAAGATGCGAGCAAGATCAAACAGCGCATGTTCCATTATTTCATGGGTCTTGCACAGCGCGTCGGGACGCTGATACTCGATGGGAAACCGGTCACAACATCGGAAAAGCTTATCTACAAACTAGGTGATTTCCTGGTATACGGCCCGTTGAGAAACGTGCTCGGGATGGGCCGGATTCGCCTCGCCTATACTGCCGGAGAGGCCATCGGTCCGGAGATCTTCGATTTCTACCGCTCCCTCGGCATCAACATCAAACAGCTGTACGGCCAGACCGAAGGCATGGTGTTCGTCTGCGTGCAGCCCGACGGCGAGGTCTACGCGGACACCGTTGGAACCCCTGCCATCGATGTGGAGGTGAAGATCGATGAAAATGGCGAGGTGCTGTACCGCGGGCCCGGTGTATTCCACTCCTACTACAAGGAACCGGAAGCGACCAGTAAAACCAAGACCGAGGATGGCTGGGTGTTTACCGGCGACGCCGGCTACTTCGCCGAAAACGGTCACCTGAAGATCATCGACCGCGCCAAGGATGTGGGCAAGCTGAATGACGGCACCATGTTCGCGCCCAAGTACATCGAGAACAAGCTCAAATTCTTCTCGTTCGTCAAGGAGGTGGTGGCGTTCGGCGATCAGCGCGACTACACGGCGATCTTCATCAACATTGACCTGGAGGCCGTAGGCAACTGGGCGGAGCGGCGCAACATCGCCTACTCGGGTTATACCGACCTCGCCGGTCAGGACGTCGTCTATGACCTGGTCCAGGAATGCGTGGACAAGGTGAACGAGGACCTCTCCCACGACCCCAGGCTGGGCAACTCACAGATCCGGCGTTACCTGATCCTGCACAAGGAACTGGACGCGGACGACGGGGAGCTTACCCGCACCCGCAAGGTGCGTCGCAACTTCATTGCCGAGCGCTACCAGGAACTGGTGGACGCGCTCTACTCCGACCAGTCGGAATGCCATGTCGAGACCCAGGTGAAATTCGAAGACGGGCGTACCGGCATGCTGGCGGCGGACGTGAAGATCCGCGACGCCAAACAGTTTACACCCGTGGCCAAGGCCAGCTGAGGATCAGGAGCCGACTATGCATGAGCGTACACTGGGAGATGTCGTCCTCGAAGTCAGGAACATCTCGCTATCGTTCGGTGCCATGCGGGTGCTGAATGACATCAGCTTCGACGTCAGGCAGGGGGAGATCCGGTCCATCATCGGCCCCAACGGTGCCGGCAAGAGCTCCATGCTCAACGTCATCAACGGGTTCTACCACCCCCAGGAGGGGACCATCACCTATCGCGGGGAAACCCGACATCAGATGAAGGTCCACAAGGCTGCGGAACAGGGCATCGCGCGGACCTTCCAGAACATCGCCCTGTTCAAGGGCATGACCACCCTGGACAACATCATGACCGGACGCAATCTGAAGATTAAGTCCAACATGCTGCTCCAGGCCATCTATTGGGGCAAGGCCCAGAAGGAGGAGATCGAACACCGAAAGAAGGTAGAGGAAATCATCGATTTTCTCGAGATCCAGGCGATCCGCAAGACCCCCGTGGGGCGCCTGCCTTACGGCATGCAGAAACGGGTGGAACTGGGCCGGGCCCTGGCGGCGGAACCGGATATCCTGCTGCTCGACGAGCCCATGGCAGGGATGAACGTGGAAGAGAAGGAGGACATGTCGCGATTCGTCCTCGACATCAATGACGAATTCGGCACCACCATCATCCTGATCGAACATGACATGGGGGTGGTCATGGACCTGTCGGACCGGGTCGTCGTGCTCGACTATGGTCTGCAGCTGGCGGACGGCCCGCCGGACGAGGTGCGCAGCAACCAGGCCGTCATCGATGCCTACCTTGGCGTTTCACACTGATTCTGGAGAAATAGGATGCGCATCGAGCGTGATGTAATCTACATCTTCATTGCCACGCTGTTTCTCATGGTGGCAATCCCCTGGGCCGCCGGGCAGCTGTCGGAGGATATCTTTTTCGAATGGCCCTTCTTCTTCGAGGTTGCCATCGGCGGGCTGCTCGCGGGGGTGATGTACTCTCTGGTCGCGCTGGGGTTCGTGCTCATATTCAAGGCATCCGGGGTATTCAATTTTGCCCAGGGCGCCATGGTGCTCTTCTCGGCGCTCACGCTGGTGGGCCTCAATGAACTGGGCCTGCCCATGTGGCTGGCGGTCATCGTCACGCTGATCGTGATGCTGGTACTGGCGATTGTCATCGAGCGGGTGGTGCTGCGGCCCCTGGTGAACCAGGAACACATCATATTGTTCATGGCCACCATAGGCATCACCTATTTTCTGGACGGATTCGGTCAGACCCTCTGGGGTTCGGAGGTCAAGATCCTCGACCTGGGCATACCCAGCGAACCCGGGTTCTATTTCGGTGGTGCAATCCTGATCAACGACTTCGACCTGGTGGCGGCATTGATCGCCGGCGTGCTCGTCGTCAGCCTGGCGTTGTTTTTCCAGTACACGCGCATCGGAAGGGCCCTGCGCGCCGTGGCCGACGACCACCAGGCGGCACTGAGTGTCGGCATCCCGCTGAAACATATCTGGGTCATCGTCTGGGCAGTCGCGGGCATCGTTGCATTGGTGGCCGGCATCATGTGGGGCAGCAAACTGGGGGTCCAGTTCTCTCTTGCCCTGATCGCGCTGAAAGCGCTGCCGGTGCTGATCCTAGGCGGCTTCACCTCGGTACCGGGAGCTATCATCGGCGGGCTGATCATCGGTGCGGGGGAAAAACTTGCCGAGGTGTTCATCGCCCCGTTGATCGGCGGCGGCATCGAGGACTGGTTTGCCTACATGCTGGCACTGGCCTTCCTGGTGTTCCGACCCCAGGGCCTGTTCGGCGAAAAGATCATCGAGAGGGTGTAAGACTATGATTTATCGCGAAGCCGGCGAATTCAAGGCATCCTATCGTGAGGATATGGCGATCCTGCCGATCCGCCAGGACCGATGGTTCATGTGGGCATTGATGGCCGTTGCGTTTCTGGTCATCCCGTCCATCGCCAGCGAGTACTGGCTCGGCACCATCATGCTGCCGTTTCTCATCCTGGCGCTGGCGGCCCTGGGGCTGAACGTGCTCACGGGATATGCCGGTCAGTTGAGCCTGGGTACCGGCGGTTTCATGGCGACCGGGGCCTTTGCCGCCTACAAGCTCGCCACCGCTTTCCCGGAACTGCACATCATCGTGGTGATCCTGCTGGCCGGGTTGATCACCGCCGGTGTGGGAATCCTCTTCGGTATTCCGTCCCTGCGCATCAAGGGCTTTTACCTCGCGGTGGCCACCCTCGCCTCCCAGTTCTTTTTGATCTGGATGTTCAACAAATTCGGCTGGTTCACCAATTACAGTTCATCGGGCGTGATCTCGGCCCCGCCCATGACGGCATTCGGAGACTTCTTCGTTACCGGACCCCATGCCACGCCTGTAGCCAAATACCTGTTCGCGCTGACACTGGTCGTGTTTTTCGCAATGATGACCAAGAACCTGGTGCGCTCCAACATCGGGCGCGAATGGATGGCAGTCAGGGACATGGACATCGCCGCCGAGATCATCGGCATCAAGATGCTCCCTACCAAACTCAAGGCCTTCGCCTACAGTTCGTTTCTGTGCGGGATCGCCGGCGCCCTGTGGGCCTTCGTGCACACCGGCTCGGTGGAACCCCTGGCCTTCGATGTGAACCGTTCCTTTCAGATACTTTTCATGATCATCATCGGGGGGCTGGGTTCGATCATGGGTGCCTTTCTGGGTTCGGCCTTCATCGTGCTGCTGCCCATTCTGCTGACCAATGCGCCCCACCTGTTCGGGCTCAACATCCCGGTTGATATTATTTCGCATATCGAATTCATGGTATTCGGTGCGCTGATCCTTTTCTTTCTTATCGTTGAACCCCACGGCCTTGCGCGGCTGTGGCAGATAACGAAGGAAAAACTGCGGCTCTGGCCGTTCCCTTATTAATTCTTGTAAACAACCTATAATCAAAAGCTATCCGCAATGGATACCCATTTCGTTCAATTGGAGGATAAACAAGCGTGAAACTAACGAAAATGAAAACGACTATTATCGCTGCCGCCGTTATCGCCGGCAGCCTGGCAGGTGCAGCTACGGCATTTGCCGCGGACAGCCAGTTCATCGGATCCCTGGTGTACCGCACCGGCCCCTATGCGCCGGGCGGAATCCCCTGGGCCGACGGATTTGCCGATTACATCAACCTGCTCAATGAGAGAGACGGCGGCATCAACGGCGTCAGGCTCGATCTGGAAGAGTGCGACACCGCCTACAACACCGACAAGGGCGTCGAATGCTACGAGCGCCTGAAGAACAACGGCGCCACCGGCATGCCTGCCGTCATGCCCCTGTCCACCGGCATTACCTATGCATTGCTCGATCGCGTCGTCGCCGACAAGATCCCGCTGATCACCTCCGGCTACGGCCGTGCCGATGCAGCGGATGGGCGCATCTTTCCTTACGTCTTCGTTCCGCCTGCAACCTACTGGGGCGGTGCCGACATTGCCATCAACTACATCGCCACCCAGGAAGGCGGCTATGGCAAACTGAAGGGCAAGAAAATCGCACTGGTCTACCATGACTCCGCTTACGGCAAGGAACCGATAAATACCCTGCAGGCACTGGCGGACCAGCACGGCTTCAAGTTATCCAAGTTCCCGGTACCCCATCCGGGCCTGGAGCAGAAGGCCACCTGGCTCAAGATCGGCCGCCAGTTGCGGCCGGACTATGTACTGATGTGGGGCTGGGGTGTGATGAACGCCACCGCTATCAAAGAGGCAGCGGCAGTGGGTTTCCCGCGTGAGAAGTTCATAGGCGTATGGTGGTCCGGCAACGATGCCGACATGATCCCCGCCGGCAAGGCCGCCGTGGGTTACAAATCCCTCCAGTTCAATGGCGTGGGTTCCGATTTCGGGGTACACAAGCAGATCAAGAAAGAACTCTATGACAAGGGCAAGGGCTCGGCGAAATCCGCTGGAAACACCGGTGAAGTGGCCTACAACCGAGGGCTGCAGAGCGCGCTCATCCTGACCGAGGCCCTGCGTGCGGCAATGAACCAGTACGGCAACAAGCCGGTTACCGGTGAGCAGGTGGCCTGGGCCCTGGACCGCCTGAGCATCACGGAAGAGCGCTTGAAGGAGATCGGCGCCGATGGGCTGTTCGACCCGATTGAGCTGAGCTGTGTGGACCACCTGGGCAAGGGCCGCGCCAAGGTCACCCAGTGGGACGGAAAACAGTGGGAAACCATCAGTGACTGGATCGAGCCGAACTCCGAGATGCTGCGTGCCATGTACGAGGCCTCCGCGGCCCAGTACGCCAAGGAGAAGGGCATCATGCCGCGTCCCTGCGGCTAAACCGGTTGGATTTTTCTGACCCACCGGAGGCTCCCGGGATCGAAAGTATCCCGGGAGCCTCCTCCAGATCCAAAAGACCCCCAACAGGCACAGCATGACAGACAGTTCCAAAAGTTTTCTGCAGGTCAACAACATCGAGGTGATCTACGATCACGTCATACTGGTGCTCAAGGGTGTCTCTCTCGAGGTTCCCGAGGGCGGTATCGTTGCCCTGCTGGGGGCGAACGGCGCTGGAAAATCCACCACGTTGAAGGCCATCTCCAACCTGCTCGGTGCCGAGCGCGGTGACGTCACCAAGGGCAGTATCGAATACAAGGGCGAGGTGGTGGATTCCCTGAATCCTTCGGATCTTGTGAAGCGGGGCGTGGTTCAGGTCATGGAGGGCCGTCACTGCTTCGAGCACCTTTCCATCGAAGAGAACCTGCTCACCGGCGCCTACACCCGCAAGGATGGACGCAAGGCGATCGCCCGGGACATGCAGTTGGTCTACGACTATTTTCCCCGGCTGCACGAACGCCGATCCAGCCAGGCCGGCTACACCTCCGGCGGCGAACAACAGATGTGCGCCATCGGCCGGGCGCTGATGGCCAAACCCGACATGATCCTGCTCGACGAACCCTCCATGGGTCTGGCGCCGCAACTCGTGGAGGAGATCTTCGAAATCGTCCGGAAACTCAATCAAAACGAGGGCGTGAGTTTCCTGCTCGCAGAACAGAACACCAACGTCGCCCTGCGCTACTCCGACTACGGCTATATCATGGAGAACGGCCGTGTGGTGATGGAAGGAAATGCCAAGGAGCTGAGCGAGAACGAAGATGTCAAGGAGTTCTACCTGGGCATCTCGACCGAGGGCCGTAAAAGCTTTCGCGACGTCAAACACTACCGCCGCCGCAAGCGCTGGCTGACCTGAGAGCCAAGGGCTAAGGACTAAGGGCCTAAGGCCGAGGACTGAGGACTGAGGGCTCAAAATCAAATGAAAGACTTCTACGACACACTTGAAACCCGGGATCCTGCGGAGCGTGAACAGGACCTGATCAGGAAGGTATCGGATCAGGTCTCCCATGCCATGGCCAACACCACTGCATATGCCGAAATCCTTGCAGGAGTGGATCCGGCCTTGATCACCTCCGCGAATGAGATAGCCGCGTTGCCCGTGACCCGAAAATCGGAACTGATGGCGTTGCAGAAGAAGAACCGTCCCTTTGGCGGATTTGCAGCGGTCAGCGGCCCGAATCTGGCTTATATCTTTGCATCACCGGGCCCTATCTACGAACCCGGCACAAAGCGGGCCGATTTCTGGCGATTAGCCCGGACCCTTCATGCCGCAGGATTCCGTGCGGGCGATCTGATCCAGAACTGTTTCTCCTATCACCTCACGCCCGCAGGCGCGATGCTGGACAGCGGTGCCCACGCGCTCGGCTGCACGATCATTCCGGCCGGGACAGGACAGAGTGAATTGCAGGCCCAGACGATGGCTGAACTACGACCGGATGGTTACGTGGGAACCCCCTCGTTTCTCAAGATCATTCTCGAAAAGGCGGATGAAACCGGTGTCGATGTGAACAGTCTGCAAAAGGCCCTGGTGAGCGGTGAG